>NZ_JBQKLI010000014.1:0-64955 GCF_052116305.1 Gallicola sp. Sow4_E12
AGGCCATTGACCTTGTCTATACAATTCCACACATTCTTTTTTAAATTCATAGCTATATCGCATAAAAATACCCTCCTTACTGTTGTCCAGTAAAGAGGGTACATATCAAAACCCCGGTTTTTTATTTTTTATGAACGTGTTGTAAAAGATAGGAAGCAGGTAGTAGGTAGTAGGGAAAAACAGCTGCAAATAAGCATACTTCCGCTGATTCCAACGCAGAGTTTACAACTAAGTATTTTAATTAAGACATTAATAAAATTCACGATACCTAAACTATATGCAGAAGCGAAAAACCCCTTTTTTTCCAATAAAGAAAATAAATGCTCCTGTTATTTTCAACAACATCTCCACTCTTCCACACTTTTTTATCCCTCTCTTCCACTTTTTTCTAACTCTAGTGTTTAAAATGTCTCGATCCTGTAAGCACCATGGAGATCCCTTTTTCATCGCAGGCTTTGACCGAATCCTGATCTTTGATAGATCCTCCCGGCTGAATAATAGCGGATACTCCATGTTTTGAAGCTTCCCTAACACAGTCGTCAAAGGGAAAGAATGCGTCGCTTGCTAATGCCGATCCGGTAAAATCTACATCTGGATGATTGTTGAAGATGGATTCCAATGCCCATATTCTAGAAGTCTGCCCTCCGCCGATACCTAAAGTCACTCCGTCTTTTACGATAACAATGGCGTTCGATTTTACATATTTGCAGACTTTCATCGCAAACTGGAGGTCTAAGCTTTCTTCGATATCCGGACTTTTTTTCGTTACAACTTCCCATTTATCATCTTCTTCCAAATCCGCCTGCTGAACAAGCACCTCTCCATTTAAATACTTAATATCCATATCTACAGGCATTTTGTCGAAATCTATCTTAAGTATTCTTGTGTTTTTTTTCTTTGAAAATTCTTTTAACGCTTCTTCTGAAAAATCTTTAGCCGCTATCACTTCTAAAAAGATTTCGTTCATTTTCGCAGCTGTCTTTTCGTTAATCGTACCGTTTATCGCAACGATCCCGCCAAAGATGGAGACGTCATCTGCATGGAAACATTTTTCATAAGCATCATAAACAGACTCTCCCTTTGCAACACCGCAGGGAGTTGCATGTTTCAACCCTACCGCATAGACGCCTCCTTGTTTATGAAGCTCTCCGCAAAGAGCAGCAGCAGTATTTAAATCGTTTAGATTGTTAAAGCTCAACTCTTTTCCCTGAAGGATTTCAAAATCTGAAAGATAGGAGTCTACATAAGGATCGGTATAATGGGCAGCTTCTTGTTTTGGGTTTTCTCCATATCGAAGCTTTCCTTCTTCTTTCATACCTATCGTGAAATACTTTGATTTTTTGCCCGTTTCTTCTTGAAAATATCTGGAAATCATCGCATCGTAATAAGCCGTATTGCTGAAAGCTTTCATGGCCAGTTCCATTCTATATTCTTCTTCTACTTCTCCTTTTTGAAGCTTTGTAAGAATTTCTTCATAATCCTCCGGATCCGTTACGATAAGCACATTTTTATAGTTCTTTGCAGAGGAACGGATTAATGTAGGGCCTCCGATATCGATATTTTCGATCATCGCTTCTCTCGGCGCTTTCTGCTTCAGTACCCCTTCAAAATCGTAAAGATTGACACAAACAAGGTCGATGGCTTCGATTCCATGCTCCTTTACTGTCTCAACATGGGAAGAGACATCCCTTTTATAAAGAATCCCTCCATGGACCTTTGGATGAAGGGTTTTTACCCTTCCCTCGAGCATTTCTGGAAAACCTGTATACTCTTCTATCCCTTTTACAGAGACTCCCGCTTCCTTTATTTTAGCAAGAGTTCCCCCAGTGGAGAGAATTTCATATCCTAATGCCTCTAGTCCTTTGGCAAACTCTTCAATCCCTCTTTTATCTGTAACACTCAGCAACGCTTTCATAAAATCCTCCTATTGTGCCGCTTTGCGAAATCCGGCTTTCTTCGCTTCATTCTCGGAGATAAAGCATTGTTCTCCTTTATTCTCATCGATCTTTGTTCTATTGTAGTCTCTTTGATGGGGCATGTGATAAATCTTTTCGCCTTTACTATTAATATTTCCTTTAATAAGACCGGCAGACTTCTTGTCTTTTTCTTCTTTTTCAGCTTTTTTCCTAGTAAAACCTTCCTGCCAAAATCCCTTTCCCGATTCCCGAGCTACTGCCTCGATCTCTTGAAAGCGGTCAGCGTATTTGATATTTGGAGGATAGGTGGCTATTTGAGCCATACCTTCTTCTAAAAGATATTCATTCACCATTTTTCCATCTAAATAAAGATAAGCCAAAACTCTGCCGTATCGGTCTCTTTCTTGAACATCGTATTCTATCTCTACAACTCTTCCTTCTAAAAGTTCCTTTGCAAAATCAGAAGCGGTTTTTCCTTCTTTCACGTTTCGCTCTTTTTGCGGCGCCACAGATTCAGGCGTATCCACTCCGATCAGACGAACTTTTTCTTTTTTGTCTATAAATATCTCATAAGTATCTCCATCGACGACACGGAGGATTTCCCCCTTCTGTCTATTATCCATTTCAACGGCTTCCGGTACAGTCCTTTCCGGAACTTCAGCTCCCGGATCTCCTCCACCAAAAGCAAGAGCAATACTTAATAAAAGTAATTCAATTATTTTCAAATAGCATCCTTTCTGTTATAAAATCAAACTCAGCACCATCCCAAGCCCCGCTCCCAAAGCAATCAGTTTTATTAGATCCACTTTTTTCACATAAAGAACGAGACCTATAAAAAAGCAGATCAGCGCTGTAAGATTTAGTTGATTTGCTGCAATCATTCCTTCTTTAAATAACGATTCCTGAGTCATAGACAAAGCTGCGATAAAGATCAGCCCCACAATGCCCGGTTTTATTCCTTTTAAAATCTTATCCATAAAATAGAATTTTCGATCGCTAAAATAAAAGTGTCCCAGTATCATCATTAATATAAATTGCGGTGTAACACTTCCTGCGGTGGCTATCACAGCTCCAGGAAACCCTGCTAATTTTGTCCCTACAAATGTAGCTGAGTTTATGGAAATCGGGCCTGGGGTCATCTGAGAAATAGAAATAATATCTGTCATCTCTTGAAGACTAAGCCAGCCGTACTGCTCCACTATAACCTTTTGTATCATAGGTAAAATAGCATAGCCGCCTCCAAAAGCAAAAGCCCCTACTTGCAGAAAAGCAATATATAAATGCAAAAGCGGATTCATCTATTCTCCTCCTCTTTTCTTATCGAAAAAAATGTCAGCCCGGAGAATCCTAAAAATAAAATGATCAGTGCTGTATGTATTCCCAAAAAGTAAGATGCCGTAAAAGACATCACCATCATAATGACAGAAAAAACTGGTGTGGTTTTCAAAGCGCTCCTCCCCAGATTAACAGTAGTGACCAGAAGCACCGCACTAATAATTCCGCTCATTCCCAATAAAGCAGATTTCACCCAAAAATTTTCGCTGAAACTTTGATAAAAAAAAGAAATCGCTGTAATAATTATCAAGCAGGGCAGTACAGATGCAGTTAAAGAAACAACAGCCCCAGGCACACCTTTTAATTTGTAACCTGTTAAAAGAGAAGTACTTATGGCCATCGCACCCGGACCTGTCTGGGCCAATGCTATAATATTAAGCATCGTATCATCATCGATTAAGGATCTCTTTACTGCAAATTCATCCCGCACCACCGGCACAATGGTGTAGCCGCCTCCGAATGTTACTGCGTTGATCTTAAAAAAGAGCAGAAACAATTGCAGATAGCTTATTTCCTGTGTCATAAAAACCTCCTTTTCACCTCTTCCTGTCTATTATATCAAAGAACAGTATAGGACAAAATTTCTCCCGTTGAAAATTCTTTTTCCTTACGAAATCTGCAAAAGAAAAAACGGCTTTCGCCGTCTACTTTTCCATATCATATTTTCTTATCAGCTTTATAAAAACAGGTACAAAGATGATATACAATATCCCGTTTCCTATTCCATGGAGCAGATCAAAATAAATCCCCGCTGCATAGTAGGGCAGAAAACGGTCCATCCCCATAAAGGAAACAGCTTGAAGAAGGGAAATAATAAACCCATAGAGAATCCCCGCTAAAACACTGTGTACTATCTGTAAAATAAATGCTTTTTTTAACAACCTTCTAAAAAGCCATGTGATTAAAACGATAACTCCATAAGTTATAATCTGAAAAACAGTCCATATTCCCATCCCCATATAAAGATTTGTAATCATAATCGTAACCATCGCTACAGAAAATCCTTCCCACAGACCTAAATAAAGAGTCATTACCAGAACAATATCTGTAACAGGCTGAACATTTGGAATAGAAATAAAAAGCGTCCTTCCCACAATGGCTGCAGCAGCAGTCAATGCAAGAAAGGTAAGCTTTCTAACCGAATAATTATTCTGCCTCATACACGCTTAAAGTAAAGACAATACGATCCCCTGGTTTTATATCATAATCGTAAGCGCCAACATTGACCATTTCTCCATTTGCCGTATAGGTCCACCATTTATTTTCTTCCGGATTTTGTGAAATCCCATCGATCGCTGTTATAAAACCGGAGTCGTCTTTTACCACTTCCATATTTTCTTCCATAACTGCTCCTAGTTTTTCACCTGTCTTAAAATTAAGTTCCTTACGGGAAACTTCTTCATCTCCATTCATAAGGATAAACTCTATTCTTCCTTCTTGACCTACAGGAACTGCGGTTTCTTCTTTCTTTGTTTCTTCCTTTACAGGAGTTTGATTTGTCTGGCATGAAGCCAAAGTAATTACACAAATAAGTGCAAGACCTAGTTTTTTCAATAATTTAATATTCATGTTCTTCTCCTCTGATAAACTTCTTCTGTTTTTTTAATAGAAGGAGAGCATCTAGATTTCGATGCTCCCCATCTCAATTATTTTTCAATATCTTTTTTATAGGGCAACGCACTGTATCCGCCCTTGTTGCTTAAGGTAATCGCAGCAGCTTTTGTTGCATATTTTATAGCTTCTATCGTTTCCATGCCAGTCGTAATTCCAATAACAAATGTCCCCACAAAGCTGTCTCCTACACATTTCCCGTCTTTTCCTGCTACTTCTTCTGCTGGAATCTTTGTAAATTCTTCTCCGTTATAATAGATTGAACCTTCTTGACCTAAAGTTACGATTATATTGTGGCAGCCCAGCTCATCAATTTTTTTGCAGGCTTCCTCGATCTTATGTGTTTTTATCTCGTTATGAACTGTAAAAAACAGTTCGATTTCGTTTGGAATTAAATAATCCACATACTTTAGATAGGATGCATCGAAATCCTGGCTTGCCGGTGCCGGATTTACAAAGGTTTGAATATTCTGTTCGTGGCAGTGTTTAAGAATCGGTAAAATCACCTCAAAAGGCAGTTCGAACTGCAGCAATACTGCATCGACACCTTCCAAAAGTTCATAGATTTTGGGCAGATCCTCTACGGTAATGGATCTTGTTGCTCCAGGATAAACCACACTGTTTGTTTCGCTGTTATCATCGATATAGATGATTTTTTCTCCTGTTCTTACTCCGCCTTTTATAAATACTCCAGATGTATCTATCCCATAGCGTTTCATCGAGTTCAGACAGATCTCGCCGCCTTCATCCTCTCCGACCATTCCGATCATTTTAATATCGCCCTCTAGTTTCGCCATGGTAACCGCTTGATTTTGACCTCTCCCGCCTTCTCTCGAAAGCATAGATTTAGCCGTTAAAACCTCGCTTGCCAATGGGATTCTTGGAATATTATAGGTATATTCCATAAAAATACTTCCGATTACTGCTATTGTCATGTCAACCTTCCTTTCCATTAAATCTTCTGTTCTTTTTAATTGAAGGAAAAGAAATTGTCAGGCCCCTTTCTCCCGCAAAAATTATTTAACACTTTCCCAGTCTTTTAAGAATTTTTCTATTCCGCTGTCTGTTAAAGGATGTTTTACCATTTGCTCATACACTTTGTAAGGAATAGTGCTGATATCCGCTCCCGCCTTTGCAATATTTAACACATGAAGAGGATGGCGGATGGACGCTGCTATGATTTCGGTATGAATACCATAATTTTTGAAGATTTTTACGATATCTTCTATTAAAGTGATTCCATCTGTACTAATATCATCTAGTCTTCCAAGGAAAGGACTCACATAAGAAGCTCCTGCTTTTGCAGCCATTAACGCTTGAGTTGCCGAAAAAACTAATGTTACATTCGTGTGAACACCGTCTTTTGAAAGCTGTGAACAAGCCTTTAAGCCTTCTTTTGTCATTGGAAGTTTGATTACGATATTATCGTGAATCTTCGTAAGTTCTTTCGCTTCTTCAAGCATCCCTTCCGCATCTTCGCTTACTACCTCTGCGGAAATAGGTCCATTCACAATCTCAGTAATTTCTTGAACGACCTCATGAAAATCTCTGCCCTCTTTTACAATAAGAGAAGGATTTGTCGTTACACCGTCCAATATTCCCCAAGAAGCTACCTCTTTGATTTCATTAACATTTGCCGTATCTATAAAAAACTTCATCTGCATCTCCTTTGTTTTATACTTTCTATCCAACAATTCCATTATATCAGGAATAAAAACAGGGTCAAAATATAGTAAAAGATAGTGATAATCCTATACTATTATATCTGAAAAAATTACATAACCACTATATACAATTTTTATAACCCACCATCTATAATTACTATAACAGTATTACTTTTTCTAATGAATACAAAAATCACCGTAGTGCTTTACGGTGATTTTAAATCTACTATCGCTAAAATATGATTGATAAAACTATTAACTCAACAAATCCTACTGCCCAAGCGATTGTTGACGTTAAAGACCATACTCGAATCTGCTCTTTAACATTTTTAATACCTAGTGTATTATTTACAACCCAAAAATAACTATCGTTAAAATAAGAGAAGAATAATGATCCTATACAACAAGCAAACGCTCCTAGAATAGGGTTCTCTCCACTAGCTACGATAATAGGCGCTGTTATGGATGCTGCTGTCATCATTGCCACAGTTCCAGATCCTTGTATGAAACGCATTGCCGTAGCTATAATGAAAGGTAGTATAATAATTGGAATCGGCGTCTCTGCAATCATATTAGCAATATAAACACCAAGCCCACTGTCCTTAATTACTTGTCCAAAGGCACCACCACCTCCTGTTACAAGTAGAATAATACCAGCAGATTTCATTCCTTTTTCCATCTCAAAGAGTATTTCATCTTTAGTTAGCCTTCTCCCTAAAGTAAAGATGGCCAATAATAATCCTAGACCTACAGCTACAATAGGATCACCTAAAAATTGAAGAACCTCCCATACACCACCTTCTAGTTTCATAGCATCTGTAACTGTGTTTAATAGAATTAGAATAATTGGAAGTACTAACGGTCCAAAAGATTCTATCGTTGAAGGTACGTTTTCCATATCCATATTATGAACTTCATCATAATTCGGCTCTTCATATGCAGGTCTAATATAACCAGTATTATCATCATTTGGAATTTGATAAATCTTTTTCCCCACTTTTCGAGCATATATCATACAAGCAATCGTCATAGGTATGGCTAATACGAATGCATATAAAATAAATGTACCAACATCTACACCATAGATTCCAGCTACTCCAAGAGGTCCTGGTGTAGGAGGAATCATTGTATGAGTAATAACAAGTCCTGCTGCAAGAGCAACTCCCAAAGAAATTACTGATTTTTTCGTAACTTTCGAAATCGCCTTTGCAATAGGAGAAAGGATAATAAAACCAGAATCGCAATAAATGGGAATGGACACAAAGAAACCTGTTAAAGCTAAAGCTTCTTCCTCTCTTCCTTTACCAAATAATTTCAAGAAAGTTTGTGCCATTCTTTGCGCTGCTCCTGTTGCTTCAAAAATTTGGCCCATCATAACTCCAAAGCCGATAATGATACCAATACTTCCTAAAGTACCGCCAAATCCAGTTTTAATAGCATTAATAACGCCCAGAGTCTTCCCATCATCAAGCAATAAGTCCTGCATCGGCATTCCGCCCACAACTCCAGCTACTACTGCTGCAATAATTAGGGCTAAAAATGCGTGCACTTTTGTTTTTAACACTAAGAAAATCAGCAATGCTATCGCTACTAAAAGCCCCACGAGCATCTGAGTTCCGTTTAATCCACCTACCATAATTTTATTTCCTCTCTATTCACGATTAAAATTAGGAGCATATTTTGCTGCTAATTTCACTGCTTCAATCATACTGACAGCAGAAGCTGTATTTTTTCCTGCATGGCTATAAGCTGTTCCATGGTCCACACTTGTTCTTAAAAAAGGCATAGAGTTCGTAATAGAAATCGTCTTCTCAAAATTATAGGTCTTTGTGGCAATATGTCCTTGATCATGATAAAGACTTAATACTGATGCATATTTTCCTTTCAAAGCCAAGTGAAAAACAGAATCCGCTCCGATAGGTCCCACTACATCGTAACCCTCTCTTTGAGCTTGTTCGATGGCCGGCGTTATTTCTTTTACTTCTTCCCAACCGAAAAGTCCATGCTCTCCTGAATGCGGATTTAATCCAGCTACGGCCATAGTCCCTTTTACACCAAGTATTTCCATCGCTTCGGTACATCGTTTAATATATTCTAATACCCTATCGTATGTGACTGCATCTAAAGCATCTCTTAAACTTAAATGGCGTGATAAGAAAAACACTCTCAAATCTTCCACTTCAAACATCGTAAGAGGATCATGAACGCCGGATATCTCTTCAAGCATTTCTGTATGTCCAATATAAGGAACATCTGCTGCTCTTAGAGACTCTTTGTTGATGGGCGTTGTAGCGATAGCATCTACTTCTTTTGCCATAGCAAGCTCCCCTGCTTTTTTAATATAAAGATAAGAAGCTTTTCCGCAAAGAGCATCTACTTTTCCAAATTCAAAGGGACCTGTTACAACCCCTAAATCCATCATGTCAATTGTTCCATACTCGAATTTAGCATTTTCTACATCTTCTACAATGTTTATTTTTAAATCTAAACCTGTAATTTCGATTGCTTTCTCAACGACATAACGATCTCCAACAAGAAACATATTACAGATATCATAAAGAGATTTTTCTGCAAAAGTGTACATTGTAATTTCCGGACCTATCCCCGCCGGATCTCCTAGTGGTATTCCAATAATTGGTTTTTTCATAATATCCTCCTAATTAAACTTCAATTTCTCAATACAATCTTTCATTGTATTTTTATCTCCAACCATGCCGCCTTTGCTGATAATATGGAGGCCTGGTTTTAAACCGCCGATCATTTTTCCATAAGCTGCAAGAGGTACAACTTCTTCTAGTATCTCTATACCCGTAGATCCAAGTTCATCTGCCATTGCTACTGTAATATCGCCGCCGCTCAGATAAACACCTGCAAAACTCAAATCTTCCATTAAAACATTTTTTGCTATTCGTCCTAGCCCATAAGAAAGCATCAGAGATAAATCATCAATATTCATTCCTGATTCTTGTGCGATTGCCGATAAATTCAATCTATCCTTCGGATTATGAAAGGGAGTTGTTGTTATTAGTAGATTATCTTCTTTTTTTAGCAGTTTAAATGCTTCTTTACTAGCTCTCCCAATCTCTTCTTTATAAAGATCATGTCTGACAAGCTTATTTGGATCAACTTCTAAAATGTTTACAGGATACTCTATAATCGTTTCCCGTATCTGCTCAATCGTAATATCAGTTACCGAGCCTACAACCATCAAGATTTTATCTAACTGTTCTGACCTTTCTTGAAATTGTCTTGCTATCTCCATTGTAAAAGGACCTGGATCTATTGAGAAAAAATCTTCTCCTGAAAGGATAGCCCCTGTTGCTATTTGATTTAAATGATAATCGGTAACACCATCAAATAGAAAAAGTTTAACTCCTTCTTTTTTCCCTGACTTTAATAAAGAAGCAATATTTTCTTTCCCTTTTTCTATATCCTCTAAAAAAATCGATCGAACTTTACCCTTAAAATCTTTTTTAAACAGTTCTTCAACCCTTGAACTTTTCACAGGTGCTTTTGTATCTCTTCCAGCATCCGTATTCAGCAATAAAGAACCATTTACAAGCATTATCCCGTTCACAACGATTCTCCCCGTTGCCGGATAAAAAGGAGCTGCTATTCCGATAAAATCTTCTCCTAGCTTATCAAAAACAGCATTTAATTCGACACCTAAATTTCCTCTTAATGTGGAATCTACTCTTTTACTATATAGACGGATATCTTCGTCCATAAATTTATCCATCGCTTCTGCTACTGCATCGTATGCATCTTTCTTAAGCATTGCTCTAGAATCTGTAGTGTATGCCAGAACACTCATATCTTTAGGCAACTCCTGATCTAAAGTTAAAATACTTGCCGCTTGAAGACCTATCTTCTTCATTAAAGAACAGTTTGCATTTGCGCCTGTCAGATCATCTGCTATCATTACGACCTTTGACATAAGATCCCCCTATACTTTCCAATAATCTGTATGATTTTTTACTAAATCTTCTTGTGCTTTCTTTGAAAGAGAAAGATCGGTAACTATACAATCCATATCCGTTACTGAATAAACATAATTAAGATTGATCTGCTTCCCTTTCGACTGATCCACTAAAAGAACAGTCTTTTCAGAATTCTCCACAAATAATCTTTTTAAAAACACCTTTTCTTCACTCGGTGAATATATCCTTAAGTTTTCACCTATGGAAGAAGCTCCTACAAAGGCTATCTCTGCATGAAGTTGTTCCATACATAATTTCGCAAGATTTCCCTGCGTGCTATTCGTAGCTTTCTGAATCCATCCTCCTATGACGATTAAAGAAATTTCATCAATGTTTTTCAACAATTCTACAATTTCCATATCATTTGTTATAATATTCAAGTTCTTGAAATCCTGATTTGCGATAAGCAACGCTAGCTGATAGGTTGTCGTTCCCGAATCTAATAAAATAGTCATCCCATCTTTAATCATATCTAAAGCCTTTTTAGCTATTCTTAATTTCACAGTCTGATTTCGGATTTGTTTTTCTCCAATATCTTCTTCACTGGAAATAGTTTTCTTTATATAAGCTCCTCCTCTTGCACGAAAAAGGATCCCGTTTCCTTCTAACTCTTTTAAATCTCTTCGGACAGTCATTTCACTGACTTCTAAGTTTTCAGAAAGTGCTTTTACACTTAAAAATTCTTTCTCTATTAATAACTGATGAATTCTGTTCATTCTTTCTTTTTTAAACATTTTCAGCACCTATCTTTCTAAAAAATTATATTCATAAAAATACGTAATGTCAAAATGAACTCTTGACTTTCTGTTATAATATCGTTTTCAAATGTATTTTTTAACATTTATTTTTGTTATTATAGATATTTTTAATCGCTTAACTTAAAAATGTTATCTTTTGTTTACAATTGTTCATAACTAATCTAGATATTTTTTCTCAAACAAAAAACACGATTATGTATCTCTATTTATCATATTATCAATTAATTAACAAATTTTTCTTTGAATAAAGATTCTTTATTAAAATTTGTTCATATTTTTTTGCGGAACAACTCCTCTTTTTTCGTATCTTTTTCTTCTACGCTTCTTCGGGTATATAAAAAACGCAGACTTATTTATAGAACATATGACAAAGGAGACTTTTATGAAAAAAAATCAAATTTATATACAGGGAGAATGGATCTCCTCTACGGGAACAGAAAGTTCTAAGGTGATCAACCCCGCTACTGAAGAGGTCATCGGCGAAGTAGCTCTTGGAACAAAGGAAGATGTGGATAAAGCCGTTCAGGCAGCGAAAACCGCTTTTCCCAAGTGGAGCAGTCTTCCAGTAGAAGAACGAATCGAATGTATGGAAAAAATTTATAACGGAATCGAAAAAAATCAGCAGAGAATCGCTGATCAGATTATAGAAGAACTGGGCAGCAGCAGAACTTTTGTAGAAGAAGTCCATGCTCCCCAGCCCTTAAAGGAAATCCGTTCTGCCATAGAGGAAATAAAAAACTTTAATTTTGTTGAAGAGAAGAAGAATGCCTCCATCTATTACGAAGGATACGGGGTCGTGGCTTGTATTACTCCTTGGAATTTCCCTATCAATCAGATTCAGCGAAAAATTACACCGGCACTCCTCGCTGGAAACACCGTGGTGGTACAGCCTCCGACAAATACTCCCCTTACAGCCCTTATTTATGCAGAGATTATCGATGAAGCAGGACTTCCTGACGGAGTGTTTAATCTTGTAACTGGAAAAGGCGGCGAGACCGGAGATTATTTAGCAGGACATAAAGATGTGGACTCTGTATCCTTTACTGGCTCTACTGCAGTCGGCGAGAAAATGTTTGAAAAAGCAGGGAAAGGCATTAAGCATCTTGTTCTGGAACTAGGCGGAAAATCTCCTCTTCTCTATCTAAAAGGCGGCGATTTAAAACTTGCGGTGAAACGTTCTATGGATACTGTCCTAAACAATCAAGGCCAAACCTGCTCCGCTCTAACAAGGCTTTTAGTCCCAGAAGAAGAACTGGAAAACACGAAGAAAGAAGCTCTAGAATACTATAAAGAAAAAGTAGTTATCGGAGATCCTACAGATCCGAATACTGTTGTAGGACCTCTCGTATCTGAAAAACAACAAGAACGAGTCCTCGACTATATTCAATCTGGAGTAGAAGAAGGCGCAGAAATTCTTATCGGGGGAAATAAAATAGATGGCAAAGGCTTTTATGTAGAGCCGACGATTTTCGTCAATGTTAAAAACGATATGAAAATCGCCCAAGAAGAAATCTTCGGACCTGTTCTTTGCATTATCACATACAGCTCCCTAGAAGAAGCCATAGAAATTGCAAACGACGTGTCTTACGGCTTATCCGGTGCAGTAGTAGGTCCTGAAGAAGACGCAAAAAAAGCTGCACTTAAGATTAATACTGGAAATATCTTTATCAACGATGCAGAAGGAAATCCCTATGCTCCTTTCGGCGGGTACAAACAGTCCGGTTTCGGAAGAGAAAATGGAATCTATGGAATCATGGATTATCTTCAGACAAAAGCCATTTTTAAAGGATAGGGAAAAGAGAGTGCAGGAAGTAGGTTATAGGTTATAGGGGTTGAGAACTATTTTCGCCAAAGGCGAAAATAGTTTACGTAAGAATAAAATGGAAATTTTAAGCGTTAGCGAAAAATTATCCTCCCCTATTCCCTCTTCCCTACAACCTATAACCTTTCTCGCTCTCAATATGAAAAGCAGACCCTGTAACTGGATCTGCTTTTTTATTGAATGCTATTACTGAATAATATTTTTATGGATAATATTGCCGTTGCCTTTATCTTTTATATCTTCTACGGTTTTATCGTAAAGACTCTGAGGAGTATTTCCTTTGTTTTCCCAAATCGGAGAATGATTTAAGAATTCAGTCATCCTATCCCCTAATTTTGTCAGATCCTGTTTTTCTATAATGATTCCGCTGTCTGCAAGAATAGAAAGAATCGTATCGAGATCTTTTTTAGCAGAGCTAGCACTGAAAAACTCCAGCTGAGCCATCGCCCTGTCTGCTTGAACTGCCGTGCTGTTCTTTTCTAAGAAGGCATAAACATCCTTATACTCTTTCTTGTTCGGATCCGAATAATGATTTTCGAAAATTTCGATCTCTGCTTTCGACGGAATATAATATTCTTTTCCTTTTCTTCGGTCTTTAAGGGTTGCTGCTTCTATCGGAGATTCAAAGGTTCCATGGAGAATATCGCCGTCAAATATGCGGAAGCTTCTTCCTTCTTCCGGATGATCGGCCAGGTACTTATGAAAATCTGTGGCGGATAGCTCTCCTTCGCCGATCTCTTCCCACACCTTTAGGAACTGCTCTTCTTCCAATACCCCGTATAAATGAATCAGCGCTTTTAAAACTTGAGATATCCTTTTATACCTTCTGCTTTTATTCATTACATGGTCTTTTTCAATTTCTCCAAGCTTCTTTGCAATCTCTTTCGGAATCACAGGGATAAAATCTTCTTTGTCTTCTTCTATAAATAGAAAACCCCAGCCGTAATGATTATATTCCATAAAGTTCATTAAATCATCGATTCCTTCTTCGATATCTAAATCCTCTCTGGATATATCTTCGTAGATTTTTTCGATAAATGCCTCGTCTTTATAAGAAAGATTCTTTTCTAAATCCTCTAAAATGCGCTCATTTAACTCTTCGGAAAGCTTAATACTTCCTTTTTCTTCTGTTTTATCCAGTCGATAACGATTTCCATACTCTCTTAAGATCTCGCGATTTGTCTTTTTTAAACAAGATTTCAGTTCCTTTGACACTTCATCAAATATTACTCTGCTTATAATATATTCTTCAATTCTTTGGGAAAAATTATTCTCCATTTTCTTACCTCTTCTCTTTTTACTATCCTTCCTTAAACTAAAGGAATAAAATTAATGACCGGCGTTTCGTAGGGATGATTCTTTACTATAATCTCCTTTACTAAACCGATACAGTTTTTTCGAATTCGAAATTCCAGTTTTATCTCTTCCTCGCAGCTGATCTCCCCTTCTTTTCCTGAAAAAGGATCTGCTCCTTTAACCGGTCTCCAATGACCGGTTACCTTTGTTGCAGCAAAGGCATAATCATAATGGCCTTCTTTTATATAACCGTGATCATTTATTTCTTTCATCAGCGGATAAACGTATTCCTTTGGAATAAAAACTTCAACTTTAACAAACATGAAATCCCTCCATAACTCTTTTAATCATACCATATTCTGTAAAAGGTAAAACTCTCTTTCTCCCGCTCTGATCCTTTTCCTTTTAAGAGTTCTGATTCTATCATATCTTTTCCTTATCCCTTAAAATAAATAGAAGGAGATGATATCATGATAAATTTATGCGCAGGACCTACAACAGTTGCTCCTGAAGTAAAAGAAGCAATGAACACCTTTCTAACGAATCCGGATATGGATCCTAATTATACAAAATTACATAGAAATGCTGAAAAGAAAATTTCAAAACTTGTCCATACGAAAGCGACAAGCTTTATTATGCTTGGAGAAGGAATATTAGGGCTCGATGCAGCGGTCTCTTCCCTTGTCGAAAAAGAAGATCGTATCCTTATCCTCTCAAATGGAGTTTTCGGAAAAGGATTTTCCGACTTTGTAAAAAATTCCGGCGGCGAACCTGTCCTATTTGAAGGAAATCCCCGAAGAGGAATCGATGTAGAGGAATTAAAAACATTCCTAGAAAAAGATTCGGATTTTAAAGCAGCTACATTAGTCCACTGTGAAACCCCTTCTGGTATCACAAATAATATCGAAGAAATTTGTCCTCTGCTTCACGAATACGGTATTCTTTCTATCGTAGATTCTGTTTCAGGAATGGGCGGAGAAAATGTTTATTTTGATGAGTACAAAATAGACGTCCTCTTAGGCGGATCTCAAAAAAGCATATCAGCGCCTACGGGTCTTACTTTAGTTACGATAAGCGAAAGGGCAAAGAAAACAATAGCGGATCGTAAAACACCTGTTCCCAGCTACTATTTAAACTTCGAAAACTATTACGCTTACACCGACCAGTTCGATTTCCCATATACTATGAGCGAAAATCTAACATATGCCCTCGACAAAGCTTTAGATCTTCTTTTAGAGAAAGATTTTATTGCACTTCATAAAAAGGCAGGGGATGTTATCCGAGATACCGTAAAAGAATCCGGACTGGAACTTTTCCCTCTCGATTCTTTTTCAAACACCGTCACTACAGTCTATACACCCTCTTGCATCTCGAAAGATGACTTAATCAAAGCTCTTTACGAAAAAGATATTTTAATCTCCGGAGGCATCGGCGAAGAACTAAAAAATACCTTCCGCATCTCCCACATGGGAAACAGTATTCAGGACGAGTATTTCGAAATCCTCTTTAAAGCTTTAGACGAAATTTTTATTGAGGGGGGCGAACACTATAATCTGCCGGAGAATTACCGCAAAGCGAAAGAAAAATACAAATTATTTTAAGTATCTGCGTTTATAAGGGTAAATTCAGGGTAAAATGTATGTTATAGGAGATGATGTCATGAGAAACAGAAGAAAAATTGCAGCTCTAGGAGCTCTTTCCTTAGCTTTCGGCCTTTATCAAAGCATTAAAGGCAAAGAAGTAAAAAGCATTAGACGTGGCGAGAAAAAGATAAAAGGCATCTTCAACAAGAATCAGAAAAAAGCCGATAAAGCCCTTACAAAAGCTTTTAAAAAAGGAAAGAAAATAGTAAATGTAAAACCAGGAAAAGGAAACTTCATATTTAAGAAGAAATAGCCTTTATAAACAAGGCTATTTCTTATCTCTTCACAAAAGTTCTCCAGCTTGAACCTTCTCGGAAAAATTGCTATAATACAACTACTATATTTTTCGGGATGTGGCGCAGCTCGGTAGCGTACTAGTATGGGGTACTAGGGGCCGGAGGTTCAAATCCTCTCATCCCGACCAGTTTTATAATCATTACATAAAAAAAGACCGCACAGTGCTGGTCTTTTTTTTATGTATCTTTGTCAGAAAGATTGTACAAGAGCAAGACCTATAAAGAGTGTAAGCGAAATGAATGAACATCTTTAAGCTTTCTGTCGATCATCCTTAACTTCTGTTTCTCTATTATCGGCTTCCAGCCTTCTATCTCTTCCTAAATCCATAATTAATAGACATTCGTGCTTTATTTTCCCATAATGCTATACTTAGAGTAATATCAAATTCTACTCATTTTATAAAAATAGAAAGGAATTCTTATGCTGCAGGAAATATTAAACTTATTGATTGAACGGCGTGAATTTTTTATCCAATTAAGTCTGGAACATCTCTTGATTTCTATGATCGCCATCTTAATCTCCATTGTCATCGGCGGGATTATCGGTATTGCAATCAGCGAATACCGCGAGTCCTCTAAACCTGTCCTAGGCACCATAAACTTTCTCTATACCATTCCCTCGATCTCTATGCTGGGATTTCTAATTCCTTTTTCAGGTATCGGAAACACAACAGCTATTATCGCATTAACGTTGTACGCCCTGCTTCCAATGGTTCGAAATACATATACAGGTATTACAAATGTTGATGAACAGCTCGTCGAAGCTGCCAGAGGGATGGGCAGTACCGATAAACAGATCCTCTATAAAATCAAGCTTCCTCTAGCCTTGCCAGTTATTATGTCCGGTATTCGGAATATGGTGATTATGACGATCGCCTTAACAGGAATTGCCTCCTTTATCGGTGCTGGAGGACTAGGTGTGGCCATTTACCGCGGGATTACCACAAACTTTACAGCGATGACGGTAACAGGTTCCTTGCTGATTGCCATTATGGCGCTGATCCTCGATTTAGTTCTGGGAAGATTGGAAAAGTCCGTGGATTATCGGACAAGATCTCGCAAAAAAAGCAACATCCCTTTTATTCTCTTAATACTGCTTCTTGTTGGACTGCTTCTCTTTGGAATCTTAGGCAATCGATCCAGCAAAGATACAATCCAAGTGGCTACAAAACCTATGACCGAACAATATATCATGGGTGAAATGCTGGATATCCTCATCGAAAAAAACACCGACCTTACTGTGGAAATAACTCAGGGAGTCGGCGGAGGTACTTCGAACATACAGCCTGCTATGGAAAGCGGCGAGTTTGATGTTTATCCGGAATATACGGGAACAGGTTGGAATCAGGTATTAAAACGAGAGGATCTCTATACGGAAGAACGCTTCGGAGAATTAGAAAAGGAATATAACGATAACTATAATATGACTTGGAAAGGCATGTACGGCTTTAACAACAGCTACGCACTGGCCGTAAGAACAGAAATCGCACAGGAACATAATTTAAAAACCATCTCCGATTTAAAAGGAATCTCTGAAGATCTTACCTTCGGAGCGGAATACGACTTCTTTGAAAGAGAAGACGGATATACTCCTCTTACTGAAACCTACGGTATTTCATTCAACAATACTGTAGATTTAGATATTGGATTAAAATATCAAGCCATTACAGAAGGAAATATCGATATAATGCCTATCTTCACCACTGACGGACAGTTCGCTGTTTCAGATCTTGTCGTGTTAGAAGACGACTTGAATTTCTACCCCTCTTATCAATGCGGCAATGTGATCCGCGAAGAAGTACTAAACACTCATCCAGAGCTTGAAGGTATCTTCAAAAGCTTGGAAGGGATTCTTTCCGATGAAGAAATGGCCCGCTTGAATTACCAAGTCGAAGGAGAAGGCAAAAACCCTCGAGATGCTGCAGAAGATTTCTTAACAGAAAAAGGACTTTAAGGAGGTTCCAATGGCTCCCATAATAGAATTTAAAAATATAAAAAAGGCATATGGGGATACAATCATCCTCGAAGAGTTTAATCTCGAAATCGAAAAGGGAGAGTTTATCACGATGATCGGCTCTTCCGGTTCGGGGAAAACAACAATTCTTAAAATGATAAACGGTCTTATCGTTCCTACTGAGGGAAGCATCTTCGTAGAAGGCAAAGACATCAGCAAGGAAGACCAGATTGAACTAAGGAGAAACATCGGCTATTCTATACAAGGAAATGTCCTTTTTCCCCATCTCAGCGTGGAGGAAAATATCTCCTATGTACCCAACCTTCTCAACAAAAAAGATAAAGAGCGCACAAAAAAAGCTGTCGATAAATGGATGGATATCGTTGGACTCTCTCAAGACCTAAAAACCCACTATCCAAGAGAACTCTCAGGAGGCCAGCAGCAGCGTGTAGGGATCGCAAGATCTCTCGCCGCTTCCCCAGAAATCCTTCTAATGGACGAACCCTTTGGTGCTGTAGATGAAATCACAAGACGGACCCTTCAAAAGGAAATCAAAGACATTCATAGACAAACAGGTATCACGATTCTTTTTATCACCCACGATATCACCGAAGCCTTAATGCTCGGCTCAAGAGTATTAATCCTAAACGAAGGAACGATTCAGCAGTTTGACACTCCAGACAACATCCTTGATCATCCTGCTAATGATTTTGTAAAAGACCTCTTAGGTGTACGAATCGGCAGCCGTGTAGAAGAACTTATAGAATAGCAAAACCCCAGATCTTTTGTCTGGGGTTTTTATTATTTTGAAGAATATAAACTTTTTATCAATTCATGAGCAGTCTTTTGAATCATCATTGTAGAATTATTACGGTATTGTACACCAACCGCCAGCACTCCATGTCCATGAAGATTCTCCAACGTTCCATAAAGAGGAGAGATCACGCACATTTTTCCCGGCACTAAAGTTAAACCGCCATATTCGCAGACCGAAGCATATCTTTTTTCAAGGAGCTGGTCTAAAAGAGGATTCGATTCTTCTATTTCCCTCATCCGTACATCCAGCCCTGTCGCATTTATTATATAGTCGTATTCTATCTCATGTTCTTTTCCGTCTGCCATAATCAGCTTGTATTTTCCGTTCTTTTTAATACCTCCTACACCCTTTACCATGGATAATCGGTGTTCCTTTTTAGCCTGAATCAAAATCTCAGCGGACTCTAAAGGAAGCGGACTGCGGTTATGGGTTAAAAAAGGATGCCATTTTTCTCTGAAACGCACTCTGTCAGTTACAGGCATACAGTCCCACACCTTGTTAAAAATCCCGTTCATTGGGGGTAGAAGAGCCTGAACCACAGCTAAGTCATCAGGAGAATCGATATTTCTCTCTAACCCTTCAATACCTCCGCACATATGAAATTCTTGGAATTTCTCAAAATCAATTCCATGAGATTCTAGCTCTTCTAGAAATAAAGCATCAAACTCTTCAAAGGCGATACGCCCATAATATTCTTCCAAATGCTTTTTTAAACACTCCATTGTCAGGACATTTATCGAAACTTCCACAGGTTCCACTCTTACAGTAGGAATCATGCAGCTTCGTGAGAACATTGTAATATGATCACCACGGTTTTTAGATAACAAGTAGGTTGCCACATCTACTCCTGTAAGACTCGTTCCGATCACACAAATATTGCCTTTCTGAACCCCTTGAAGCTTCTCTTCCAATGGAAATATCTCCTGGATAAAATTCTCCTCGCCTTTCAGACCATAGTAATCATATTGCTTCAGCTCTCCGCAGCAAAGATGAACCCTGTCATATTTGTTGATCTTCCCAGATTCTGTCCCCAGCTCCCACTGATTTCCTGCCTTATCTATACGAATGATTTTTTCTTCCATAAGATTGGCCTGTATCTTCTTTGCAGTATCCTCCATGCGGGATTTCATATAAACACCAAAAACATTCCGAGGAGTATAGACAGGTTCCTGCAAATCATTTTCTTCTAGCCAACGAGCTAAGTCGTCGTTGTCTTCATAGTTATAGCTAATCTTTCTCGTTTTTAAATTTAAAATAACTTCATCCGAATCCATTCTATATGGATAACCTTTCCCTAAACTTCCGCTGGAATCGTAACAGTCGATGGATACTGTTGACGGATCAACTACCTTCTCATATCCCGCCAAAACAGCCATCCCCGAAGTCCCCATTCCTATAATAGCTACCTTTTCCATAAGCCCTCCATTATGTTTTTATTTGAATAACCCTTCTAGTTAATATTGTAGCATGGAGGCTTGCAAATATGGATATAAATGTTTTTGCAACTTGTGGTGGGTTAAAACCCTGAGTCGCTTATCTTATTTCAATACATTTAATGTTATGGTTCTGCAATTTGAAATTTACCTTGGTTGGGTTACTAAAACATTTCAATACATTTAATGTTATGGTTCAGCCGTTGGTATCTACCCAACCGTCTGCAAATACAACCCATTTCAATACATTTAATGTTATGGTTCAGCTCTGAATTGAATTTATCGCTTCGATTCCTCTATTAAATTTCAATACATTTAATGTTATGGTTCAGCTAGCCTTAGATGAAAATAATAATGTAGTCAATTTGTAATTTCAATACATTTAATGTTATGGTTCAGCAAAAGATATAGAAGATGATAACAATATAGCTATATAATTTCAATACATTTAATGTTATGGTTCAGCCCAGTCCTACCGATCCGAATGTGCCAGTAATTGATTATTTCAATACATTTAATGTTATGGTTCAGCCAGTAGGTATTTTGATATTGGCAATAGAGGAAACTAATTTCAATACATTTAATGTTATGGTTCAGCCCGTCCAACAATCTAAACTTCGGCTGCAGCTGTAAAATTTCAATACATTTAATGTTATGGTTCAGCCAAGTTCTGTCTTAACGGTTATATAGATATCTCCATTTCAATACATTTAATGTTATGGTTCAGCATGCTATGGGCAGTCTTAAACTATACAAAGTAATATTTCAATACATTTAATGTTATGGTTCAGCAGGTAGAAAACGAAAAGGCAAATAATATTGTATTTAATTTCAATACATTTAATGTTATGGTTCAGCCTCACAGTATTGAGTTAATGACAAATATTGTCGCATTTCAATACATTTAATGTTATGGTTCAGCAGGGCGTGGGAGAAATCTCATGCCCTTTTTTATTGTCATTTCAATACATTTAATGTTATGGTTCAGCGCTATATTTCTGTTATAACCATACAACAAAACCTATTTCAATACATTTAATGTTATGGTTCAGCTATCCTCAATCGCTCTTTCTTTATCCGCTTTCTTCATTTCAATACATTTAATGTTATGGTTCAGCTCATTGAAGACGTCTAGCACTTCTAATATTTCAAACATTTCAATACATTTAATGTTATGGTTCAGCAAGAAGTAGAAAGATTAAGAGCAAAACTTGAAAAATATTTCAATACATTTAATGTTATGGTTCAGCGTCATTTTGTTTGTTATCGATTCTTCTCTTCGATAAATTTCAATACATTTAATGTTATGGTTCAGCAGCTCTAAATCTCTTTTTGTAACCGTATCTTCCCAGATTTCAATACATTTAATGTTATGGTTCAGCTTACAGCAAATGCGATTGTAAAATATACAGGCGAATATTTCAATACATTTAATGTTATGGTTCAGCTTGATAATTTTTCTATCGACGATCTTGCTTCATCTCCATTTCAATACATTTAATGTTATGGTTCAGCCTCGAACTGTTGGAATATACAGCTTCTTGTCCTGTATTTCAATACATTTAATGTTATGGTTCAGCCTTCTGGCAGATCGATAATCTCTCCACCTTTTTCAATTTCAATACATTTAATGTTATGGTTCAGCATGCGACGTTAAACAAACACGTTGAGTCTGTAGTATCTCAATACATTTAATGTTATGGTTCAGCTCTTCTATTGCCTGTTTTGCTGGGATCCCGTTAAACATTTCAATACATTTAATGTTATGGTTCAGCAACTTCTCAAGAAAACTATCGGTATCAAACTCACGTATTTCAATACATTTAATGTTATGGTTCAGCGTTTGTAGTTACTGAGCAGACAAGGCAGGGTAGAGGATTTCAATACATTTAATGTTATGGTTCAGCTTTGCTTATGATTTTAAGAAGGGTGATTTTATCCTATTTCAATACATTTAATGTTATGGTTCAGCAGTTGCAAATCAATATCATATTCCTACAAATTACAATTTCAATACATTTAATGTTATGGTTCAGCGACAGAACGGACTATGTGTTAAATGATGTTCTAAAATTTCAATACATTTAATGTTATGGTTCAGCTTACAAGATCCATCGCTTGTTTTGTATCACCGTTTGATTTCAATACATTTAATGTTATGGTTCAGCTTCTTATAAAAGTCTTGCAGATATTCAAAGCTTGCTATTTCAATACATTTAATGTTATGGTTCAGCATATTAGAAGAGTATTCTAACACTTTCTGCTGTAAACATTTCAATACATTTAATGTTATGGTTCAGCTATGTATAACACAAGCACTGGAGAAACTCTATCTGCATTTCAATACATTTAATGTTATGGTTCAGCCAACGGGATTCCTGTAGGAGATGAAGCCCCATATAAATTTCAATACATTTAATGTTATGGTTCAGCCTTAACCCCGAATTTAACCCCTCCATCTTCAAACCAATTTCAATACATTTAATGTTATGGTTCAGCATTTTAAACTAGAGGAATAATGGCTTGCTGTAACTATTTCAATACATTTAATGTTATGGTTCAGCGTCGCTATAAGGGGGCAATATCTGCAAGTAATCAAATTTCAATACATTTAATGTTATGGTTCAGCAGATTCTGAAGTCGTGGCGTACCCGTTCGCTCTCTCATTTCAATACATTTAATGTTATGGTTCAGCAAACGTGAAAGACGTAAAAGAAGCGACACGAATATTATTTCAATACATTTAATGTTATGGTTCAGCGAGATATTATGTTATAGACAGGGCGGTGGTGCTAGAATTTCAATACATTTAATGTTATGGTTCAGCAATTGTTTCAAGGAAAAAATCAAGCGATTTTAAAGTATTTCAATACATTTAATGTTATGGTTCAGCCTACAAAAAGTAAGTGCGAATTTACCTACAGCCTAATTTCAATACATTTAATGTTATGGTTCAGCCGTGCAGTTTATACCCGTAGTAGCCCTCGTTTCTGTATTTCAATACATTTAATGTTATGGTTCAGCTTTGGACTAAATAATGTTCACGTGGGAACTTATATATTTCAATACATTTAATGTTATGGTTCAGCAGTGTTTGAGGCAAGGCTCGAAAAGGAGATTGTTGCATTTCAATACATTTAATGTTATGGTTCAGCCTTTTCAGTAACCAATCTAAAGGTCTTATCCTCATATTTCAATACATTTAATGTTATGGTTCAGCGGGTCATAGAGAACGAATATCTAGAATTATCAATGCTATTTCAATACATTTAATGTTATGGTTCAGCCGTACTACAAGGCTATATATCTTCTTATCTTGCTGATTTCAATACATTTAATGTTATGGTTCAGCACGTTGTAATAGATGAAACGAACGAACTCCTTACCTATTTCAATACATTTAATGTTATGGTTCAGCTGATGAACGTCTTGCCATAACGGGATAATCTCTCTATTTCAATACATTTAATGTTATGGTTCAGCAATATTAAACTATCCCCAATTTGTCCGATTAAACTATTTCAATACATTTAATGTTATGGTTCAGCTTACGTACACTGACTTATTCTCGTCCGTCAGCACGATTTCAATACATTTAATGTTATGGTTCAGCTAATGCAGAAATTAACGGGGTAGCGCCATCAAATATATTTCAATACATTTAATGTTATGGTTCAGCGTAATTGATATCGTATGTTTAGAATCAATATAAGTAATTTCAATACATTTAATGTTATGGTTCAGCGATCTCGAAAAGGGGTTATTGCATTAATCTTAAAAGAATTTCAATACATTTAATGTTATGGTTCAGCTTTTATTTTAGACCACTTATATTTTGATGGATCTTGATTTCAATACATTTAATGTTATGGTTCAGCGAAAGGATTATATTCCCTTTGTTTTATTTTATCATATTTCAATACATTTAATGTTATGGTTCAGCGATATTGTAAGAGCGATTACTCTTAATAAATTATAATTTCAATACATTTAATGTTATGGTTCAGCAGTTGCCATTCTCCGACTTTGTAATTGCGAGTTGAATTTCAATACATTTAATGTTATGGTTCAGCTTGACTACATTGTTAAAGATGAATATAAACGTATAATATTTCAATACATTTAATGTTATGGTTCAGCAAAAAATGAACGGTTATATACAAAGGTTCTCTTTTATTTCAATACATTTAATGTTATGGTTCAGCTTTATCCAATTTAAAATCATTATCTCATTAGTATCTTTATTTCAATACATTTAATGTTATGGTTCAGCTTTTATAAGTGTAGCTAATTCAGTTGCGGAATCATCTATTTCAATACATTTAATGTTATGGTTCAGCTCTACATACTCAATGATAGGAACATCGTCAAATAGAATTTCAATACATTTAATGTTATGGTTCAGCCGGGAAGTTATCACAGGAAGATGCTCGTAAAGCCTTATTTCAATACATTTAATGTTATGGTTCAGCCTTTTTAAAAGTATCCAAGTTAAAGTAAGATTTTATATTTCAATACATTTAATGTTATGGTTCAGCGCGGACTAAAGACTACAGCAGGTGGAGGAAACTAATTTCAATACATTTAATGTTATGGTTCAGCAATCGAATCGCTTTTACAGGCACCGTGGGCTGATGAATTTCAATACATTTAATGTTATGGTTCAGCCATAGTAAAATACATATTCTCTATATTATCATATACCCTATAAATGAGTATTTTTAAGTCTATTTACTGTTTTTTTCCAGTGATTGCCAAATAAATCACTAAAAAAACAAATCGTCTTCATCCTTCAGCTTTATTCCCATTATCTCCTCCTCGAATGAATATTTGCCTGGAAGTTTTATGATTGCAATTGTATCTTCCTCCTCTTTAATAATATTTTTTAATTCTTTCTTAAGTTTTATTAAGTTTGACGGGGTAATATTCCCTCTAAATACAGATAGCTGGTATCTTTCTAAATATTTTTTACATATCTTGAAAACCTTCGATACTCTCTCTGAATTTATATCGTAAAATAAGAATACATAATTATAATTATAGTTTCTATTCCTTATTTTTGTCATTATATGGAATAAATTCAACTCCTTCCATAATATCTTTTATCAATTTATAACAATCATATTTCAATAAGGTTTGATACGTCACTTTTCTTTTTAACCTTTTATGCTCAATAACTTTATTTAACCTATTTTCAAATTCTGCTATGAATATTTTTTTACCTTCTTCATTTAAAACAGCATAATTCATATTCTTGTCAAAATGATTTATTTTACTAATGCGATTGTTGTTCACAAGATCTAATATTGTCCTAAACACTATTATAGGCTTAAATACTTCACTGATATCCAATGCTAGAGAAAATCTTCGTTCCGCTGGCTCATGCAAATAGCTTATTGTCGGATTTAAATGTGTCTGATAAATTGCAGACACCGTTTTCGTGTACAACATTGTATTTCCAAAAGATATCAACGCATTAATTGGATTATCTGGAGGTCTTTTAACTCTTTCCTTTAAATAGAAATCTTCAGGTAATACTATTCTTAATGCACTATAAAATTCTTTCCAAACAAATCCCTCAATGTATAAAATCCTCTTTATTTGTTCTACTTTATCCAACTCATTAAAAACTATTTTTCTTATATTGTCTATATACTCCTTTACCGG
Source organism: Gallicola sp. Sow4_E12 (assembly GCF_052116305.1). NCBI lineage: Bacteria > Bacillati > Bacillota > Tissierellia > Tissierellales > Peptoniphilaceae > Gallicola > Gallicola sp. Sow4_E12. The sequence goes on from NZ_JBQKLI010000014.1 coordinate 26,193, forward strand.
CTTATTATGCCGATGATAATGATACAATACTTCAATAATATTTAAAGCTATTCCCTTCACTATAGATTTAGCAATACGAATACGATCTATTTTATATTTTTCTAACTGCTGCACTAATAAACGACCACTAAGATATTCTTCCTTTGGACAAAATGTACCACTATAATTTCCATAATAGTTAAAAAAATGAATAAAAATACTATATCTGCCTAAAAAATCTAGTAGTTTTGTATTAATAGAAACTTCATTTAGTATATATATTTCTCTTACTTCCTCTATCGGAAAATAATTAATATTATTATCGACGTCTCTATAGCACAAAGAAAAATCTTTTCTAGATAATTTACCTGATGTAAAAATATATTTTGTTTTTCCCATCTTCATCCTCTATATGTAACAATACGTGTAGTATGCACATTTTCTGCACTTTGATATTCTAAGCTTTTCCTTTGGCGGATTTTCACTTAGGATTAATAACTCAATTTCTTCCAATATCCTTTTCAATTGTTCTTCTATCGCTTCTGTTAACTCAATAATCGTTGTTTTTGATGCATTCTTTTTCTCAACAAATTCTAATTTTCCTTTTCGGATAATTCCTTTTTCCTTTAATTTTATCAAATAAAAAATAAGCTGCCATTTAGCGGCTTCCTGATCAGCATCTGATTTTTTTATCTCTGTTAAATAATCTCTTGTTATTTTATCAATCTTTATATTATCTAAAGTAACTTCTGTATTATCTCTATTATGCAATTTTTCTTCGTGTAAGGCTTTTCCTATCTTCACTAGTTCTTCATTATCTTCTAAATTTATTTTATTCCCATGAAGATAGCATTGTCTCTTACAATGTATATAATAATTTACTAAAGTCCCTGTAATTTCCATGATTCACCTATAAAAAATCAAAACTTTCATCATTATTCATTTTCCTAGAATCAAATCTTCCATTGTCCATAAAGATCTCCCCATTATCATAATAGTAGATCCCTCCATAATAATCTTGATAACCCGTAGGAGTAGAATATATTTCATAAGTAAATTCATCCATTCGTCCTCGCAGGTTAATTAACTTTATTTTTTTCTCCGAAAAATCCATTTCACTGTTCAACAAATCTTTATACTCTTCCCATAGTTTGTCCGAAGAAGAATTATTTGTATTTAAATAGATGCTAAAGGTGTCTGCCTTGTTGATCAACTTAAAATGTTTTTCTATACCCGTCATGTCTAACTCTTTTAGCAATGTTTCGTATTTCTTATAACGTGTATTATTTGAACTATCTTTATTGTCTTTTACAAGCTGATCAAGAACAAATTTATAATATTCTTTAAAGTTTTTTGTGTTTAGCAGTTCTTGAATTTTTTCCATTTTTAATAAAAGTGAGCTTTCTGTTCTGACATCATTTTTATATATTTTATCTACTGAATCTAGATCAAAAAAATATGCAACAGCATCTTTGTATTTAAAATTTCTATTAATTCTCCCTAAAAACTGCTCCTCTGAATCAAATAAAGAGATATCTTTGAATCCTATATCCATATCGATATCAACACCCGCCTCTACCACTTGAGTAGATACAAGTATATAATCTCCTTCCAGCTCTTTTTTTAACTCATCCTCTAACTTCTCTGCTAATTTTTTATTCTTTTTTGCTTTTATTACTTTAATAATATCTTTTCTTGATTTTCTACTTGTGTCTCCATCCATATGTTTTATTATTACATGTTGATCTGCAAATAAATCACATATTTTATTATAGAAATCCTTGGCCGTATCTTTTTTGATAAATTCAACCAATATAAGTTTCTTCCCATTGATCGAACCTTCTATAATTTCAATGATATTCTCAAACAACACATCTCTTTTATTTTCTGTTTCTCCTATTCCTAACAATGAATAGTCGCATAATACACGATTTTTAAATCTTTGATCTTGATAATATTTATCTGGTTCTTCGATTAATCTTTGGACATTCTCTATCTGGGTTTTATGAATCAAACTTTCTATTCCCGGTAAAGTTGCCGACATGATAATAATTTTAATATTTAATATTTCTGCAAAGTATCCCAACATCTCTATCATCTCTTGCCAGATACTATTTTTATAGGACTGAATTTCGTCCATAATGATTACACTATTCGCCAAGAGTGGGAATGGATAATATGATGATTTTTGATTTCCAAAAAAGCAATCAAATAGTTTAATATTTGTAGATATCGAAATGGGATAATATAAGAACTGATAATCTCTATATAACCTTTGATACAATATTTCTTCCTGTTCTTCGTCTTTCCCACTAATCTCTTTTGCTAATTTAAGCTCTTTTTCTAAATCTTCGAAGCTGTTTATCGAATTATATATCGATATTTGCTGTTGTATCTTTTTATTTCCTTCATAGATCTCTAGCAAACCATTATATGTCTGCTCTACTAATGTATTAAAAGGAAATGCGTAAAACAATTTGTTCAGCTCTTCGTGTTCCTCTAATAGTTTTAATGCTAAATTAATAGATATATTTGTTTTACCCGCCCCGGTAGGCGCCTCTAACATGAAAATATTTTTATTGGTTTGTAAATTTCTTTCTGCTTCCAAGAACATTTCTGACCGCAGTTCATTAATACTTCCCTCAGGATAACAATAATTTCCTTCTTCGTATCTCCTAATCGTTTTTGTAATTTCATTATCATTGAAACTCGATAATAGTTCATCTGTATTATTTATTAACCCAAAGTCTTCTGTTTTTATATCCGCCATGTAATCCATTGTTGCTAAAATATCCGATTGGGTTAAAAGTCCAAAAAGAAGCCTCGAATAAATATACATTAAAATATGCTTTTCTTTGTCAAAGGGATATCCAAGGATCATATCGTAGTTTTCTATAACCTCACTATAGTCTGATGCATCAATGTGAATACTATCCTGAAAAAATGCAATTTCCATAAAGTTTTCATCATTTTCTGCAATAGAAAAAATAGGGCTTTCTTTTGATTTCAATGATCCATGATGTCCTTGAATAATTCCCATATTTATAGTTAAGATAGAATATAGCATTATCAGGTCGTTTTCTTCAATTCCTTCTGCTTCCTCATCTATTCTTCCTAAATAATTTCTCATATAGATTAGCGAGCTGAAATAAGAATGATTTGAATTTTCAACTCTTATATTATCTTCTATATCCTTATTCTGCATTATCTCCCTCTGAAATAGAGGATTTACCTTTCCGATATCATGATAATATATAACATCTTCAATCATTTCGTCATAAATTTTTTTAAACTTTTCGGAAATGAACAAACCCTTAAAAATTCTTTCAAAGACAGGAGACAAATTCTTAGATTCATATATTTTCTTATAATATTTTAGAGTTAAATATAAATGATCCTCAAGTAACTCTTTCTTCTCTCCATCTCTTTTCTTTTTATGAGCATAAAACTTATTCTTCTTTTTTATTAATTCTCTATTTGTCATATATCACTCCATAACTTTCAGATTAAACAAAATAAAAGTACATATTGTCTTTAGTAAATAATGCTCCTTCAGGTATACTTCTATCTTCTTTTAATTGCAATACCCCATTCGTCTGTGAAAAATCTGCTTTAATATATTGGTTAAACTGTTCATCCAATTTGATCGGCAAATTTTCTGAGAATTTATATATTTTTTGTAATGATCTTTTGCTAAACACTGTAAATAACTCCGTCAAATACAGCCCGTCCATTTCAATTCTTCCAGACAATTCCTGCACTTCTTCCATTTCCACTAATTTTACTCCATAAATATTAGCAAAATGATCATTTTTGCCAAGATACGGTATATATATTGTCTTTTTATTTATTAAGTTGTCAACAATTGGCAGATCCTCTGGAATAGAATCTACCAATAACCTTATAGTCCAACAAGGTTTTTCAAGCCATTGTTCTGTTACAATCAAATTATTTCCTTTTTCATATGAAGCATATCCAGCTGAATTATTAAAAGATTGATATTTCTTTTTAATATTCTTCGGATCTTCTATTGAAATTGAACATTTAACTTCCATAAGTCTCTCGTAAAATTCAGGATATTTATTATCCTGATTCAAACCATATCCCTTTAGTCCTGCTATTGATCCTAAAATCCCCAGTAAACTAATTTTGTGTATAGAGGAATATGTTAGATAACGATAAGTGTTGACTTCTGGAATTTTAAAAAAGGCAGTATCTCCTGTTAATTTAAATTCCAATACTTTCATTTATATTTCCTCTTTACTGAAAATATTGTATTTCTTTATATTCTCGAGATTACATATAACTTTAGAATCATAGCTATTGTAATAGATTTCAATACTTTTAATTCTATCCTTCACAGGCTCTAAAATAGTATCAAATTCTAAATAAAACACATTAATATCCTCTTCTTTGTCAAACTTTACAAACTGGGATAAGTCGGGTAAATACAAGTCCTTTTCAGTTTCAATAAAAACAGCAAGTTCATTGTCACATCCCATTTTAGCATTCGTGCTGTAGAATGTAGCTGCAATGATCATCGCATCTTTTAATTTACTATAATCTTCTTCTGTATACCCTTCAGTCGCTCCCATATCGATATAATCTCTATAATTATTAGGATTTATGACAAAAGGATATACATAATGTGCTTCATTGCTGATAATCTTTATTCCTAAAGTAGATTGTCCTCTTTCTTCATCGGAATCCTTTTTCTTGGTTGGATTTCTAAATGGAGATAATATTTGTTGGGATTCAACATAGCTGTCTTCATATTTGTTAAATCCCTGACCTATTTGAACAGCTCCTGTAATAGAGATATTATTCTTAGCTTCTGCAAATGTAGCTCCAAAATTTTTCACATCTGCTGCAGAAAATAGATTCTTAAGGACTGTCATTTGGTCTGTATCTTTTCCTAAATCTTCAACATCGAATAAGTCTTCGTATCGCTCCTTTAAGCTTCTAACCCCTAATTCCGTTCCCGTCTTTGTTTCTACCGATTTATACGTTTTTGTATATAGAACCTTTTCTCCATTTTCCATAAAATATCTTTTAATAGGATATTTTAATGCTTTATCGCTTCCAAAAATCTCCCCGGTTGATATCGACTTAGGTCTTCCACTAAAATCTGCATTCCAATTCGCCATTATCGATCTAATTCCTAACACACCATAAACTCTCTTATCCATTTTTTCTCCTCCATTATTTTTTAAGCGTTATTTTCATTTGATTTCTTTTTTTCATAAATTATATTTGAGCTTGTAAAACCTGCAATAATCATTTCTTGCTGGTCAACTTTTTCTGATCCTTCATAACTCATAATCATAGAGATTAATTTATTGAATCTTCTGTTATTCATTCCAATTGCATAAGAATACTTTTGATAAATGTTATTTGTTAATTCTTTCATTCTTTTTAACTTCTTCGTCTGCAAAATTGGTAAAATTAAGCTATGATTTTTATCAGCAGCCTCAGATAAACTTAACAAATAATATAAACTTTGTCCCAACGCAAAACCAAATAACTCTTCATTCTGAAGTTGCTGATCTTTTTCATTCTCTATTAATTCTGCTAATTTTTTTCGAATCTCTAACTCTTTTGATACCTCTCTCTTATTTTCCATAACGCCCGATTCTCCTTTCTCTTTCTCTTCAATATAAAGTAGAAGAGCTTTTCTAACATTATACGCATTCGCTAAACTAGAATACTGATTTTTCTTTAAATGCCTCAACAATAACTCGTAAGTAGATTTTCTTATTTCTTTTAGTGCTGTTAATCCTTTTCCTTTAACATACCAGTCAACAAAGATATCTTTTGTATCTAAAATCGCACTCCTTAAATCAGGATCATCTTTTGAAATATCTTTTTCATCTGCAAAGAAACTATTTCTTAACCTGTTAGCAAATAATGCGCTATCGATAATCTCCATCGCCACTGGAAGTTTTATAAGATTCGAATTGTAATAATCTCTTTTTAAATTATCTTCTAATCGAAGGTAATTTTTAATATACATACCTTCTTCTTTTGAATGAAGACCATTTATAATATCAAAATCCACGATCTCGGCTTCATTTTTTTCCTTTGCTACCCGAAGATAATAGCCATTAAAATAAGGCTCTCTTAAAAATTCTTTTCCTGGAAAACCACTAATATAATTTTGTACATCTCCATTACTTATTATTCTTCCAATATAGACATTGTATTTTTTATTATCGGATAATGCATGGAGCCATTGAAAAAAGCTGCGCTGCTGTTTTGCCCTTTCAAGCGATACTAAATTAGATACCTTAGTTTTTTTTGTTTTATTGAATAAAAAAGGCTTTTTGCTATTCAATCCATAATTATCATTGGCAACACCATACACAACCCCCTCTTTAAGAACATTGTAATCATTCTTATTATATAAATTAGGAACTATATATTTTTGAGATTCTTGTCTATACTTTTTAATACTTTCTGCGTTCAAATCACTGTTTTCATCGATCTCTTCATCAGATGAAACAAAAAATATTTTCAAATAATTTTTATCATCTTTATAATTTTCTAGATCACTGAATCGTTCTAGATTCTCAAGGATCCAACTTCTTGTTTTATAGATTTCTTCTTCTCTATTTAGTGAATCTTCAATTTCAAGCCTATTTAGAAGTTCCAATTTTTTCTTATCATATTTATTTGAATAATCTATAAGTACTTCGTAATAACCGTTTATAGATTTAATAAGCTTCTCTTTTATTTTATTTAAATCTTTAATTTTATCCTTTTTGATAAAAAAAGATAAATAATTATTAGAATGGATTTGTTTTGATCCATCAATTGGCTTATTCATTTCTAATAATCGTGAGAGATAATCTCTTACTTTAAATTGCCTTTCTATAATAGTAGATCGCCGTTCTTCTTTATCCGATGTGTCTTTTTCAACTAATAAACTTTCAATAACCCTGCCCGTATTAAGATTCACAAAATAGTAATTTCCATAATCTAATCTAAATTCCTGGAGAATTAAATCCCCGCTTTCTTCTTTATTCTGTTCTTCCAGAAATATTTCTAAACATTCATCGATCATTTTTTCACCTCCTAAAATATTTAAAATTAACAAATCCTGATCCTAGCGTAACATTATTTTCTCCAACCCCCATTCCTAATGCACAGCGAACAATTTCTTGAGACAATTCATCCTGAGCTATATAGAAAGTTGCTTTATCTCCTAGTAATGTTATATTTTTATAACTGACCGCAATCGGTTTCCTGTTATCTATTATTAAATTATTAAAAATAACTGCTTCTCTAATATTGTTTCCTGTACTAGTATTATATTTTTTTATTAAATTTTCTCTTATCCTTTTTTCATAAAAATCAAAACTTTCATTATTCTTCCAATAGCCATTATTGTTCTTTATTATTATGGGTGTGGTGGCATAAATCTTTTCGATTACATTCTTATCTATAATTTTTTTCTTTCTAGTTAGCAAAATTTTAAAATAATCATTTTTAAAATTTCTCAAATATAAATCAAAAATTTTTTCAACCTTTTCATCCATCACTCTACACTGAAAATTATAAACACCTCCACGCGTATACATATCTTTGATCGCTAATGGGTATAAATAATTAAAACAATATTTCTTATATGTTTTATCATAATGTTTTTTTTGCCAACTTTCGTCTGAACAAAGAACCTGCGTCAATAAGTTGCCTATAATTTCTCCGATATCTCTTAAATTAATATCCTTTAACAATAAAATTTTTATATCATATTCGTATAGCATAACTACCTCCAATACATTTCCTTTAACTGAATGATAACATAATATAAAAATAAATCAATAGTTAATTGATTTATTTTTTAAAGTTCATCTTGTTGGAAAATACATTCCCCTTAACATTTCAATACAAATAATGGCTCTTATTGTTATAGTTCAGCAATATGATTATAACATATCTTTATTTGTAAATTTTATCTAATAAATCACGATAATTATTATTTTTAATAAAAATAATAATTATCGCTTAAATGGCCCATTATAACAATTTTATTACATTTTCTTAACACCCACCCTCTTCTGTACTTTCCATACACCCGCACTTTGTAACCTATTTGTAACCTTTTGAATTCAGGGATTTGTTTCAAGATTTTGGAACTAAAATTTTATTTATTTCGATTGAATTTTGTGAAATAATTATTTATTTCTGTTTTTCGCCTTTTTGTGCCTGATTTTCTTGACCCTTTTGGTGGATTTTTATAGAATAAGGCTCGTAAGTAAATTCAACGAAAAAAGAAAAGGGGTATTTATGTTATCTAATTCGATTAAAAAATTCGCTGTTGGGGCGTTTATATTAGGAACTGTTTTTACAACATCTATTACTGCAGGATCTACTGAGGCGAGTGCTGCATCTTATTCTGGAAAAGCTACTATGGGATTAAATGTACGTACAGGCCCTGGAGTTCAAAACCGTTCTATCGGCGCTGTAGAAGAAGGCGCTGTTGTATCCGGACCTGTTGTAAATGAATGGGTTCAAATCAGCTATAAAGGTCAGACAGGATATGTTTCAAAATACTTTTTAACTGGCGGTTCTTCTAATGGAAAAGCGGATTATTCAAATAGTAAAAAATCTTATAAGAAAAATTCTAACAACAACTATAGAAAGAACAACTCTTATAAAAAAGAAACTGCTAAGAAAGCTCAATCTTCTCCTAAATCGGGAAGAACAATTACTATGGAAGCAACAGCTTATAACGAGCCGGGCGGTTTAACCGCATCCGGTACACGTGCTAGAGTTGGTGCAGTTGCTGTAGATCCCAACTTCATTCCGCTAGGAACTAGACTATATATCGAAGGTTATGGTTATGCTACTGCTGAAGATACAGGCGGTGCTGTGAAAGGAAATATCATAGATCTTTATATGAATTCAAACAGCGAAGCATATAACTGGGGAAGACGTCCAGTACAAGTTACTATCTTAGATTAGTTTTTTAACAAGCTCTCATCTTTTGATGAGGGCTTTTTTTGCGCAAAAAATCCCGCTCTTATTTCAGCGGGATTTTCCTTATGCATATATAATTCCATTTTCGTCTTTGATCAGTTTTCTTGGACAGACTGTAACGCATTTCCCGCAGACTAGACAAGTATCATCATCGATAACTGCATAATTGTCTATCACATGAATCGCATCCGCCGGACAGTTCTTTTCGCACATTCTGCAGGCAATACAGCTTACGTCGCATTCTTTTCTAGCAAGGGCGCCTTTATCTTGATTCGAACAAAGAGGCATCATTGTTTGATCGGCCATTCGTGTTTTGATTAAATCTCTAGGACAAGCTTTGATACAGAGCTTGCAGTGGATGCATTTTTCCTCGTCTACTTCGGGTACTCCATTTTCGTTTTTATGTATTGCATCAAATTTGCAGGCCTGAATACAAGATTCAAATCCCAAACATCCGTAACTGCACTCTAAATTTCCTTCTGGATCGATTTCTAGAGCCTGCTGGCAGTTTAAAACTTCCTCTTCATACTCGTATTTTTTCTTTGCATTCTTTCCCCCATTGCAATAAACTGTCGCCACATAGCGCGGAACTTTTACTCTTCTTTTTTTCTTTACAGCTTTCTCAGACATAATATCCTCCTTTACGTTATTTATGCATAAGTATAACACATCGATATATTATCGCAAAAATAAAGAATCTTGGATTATAATCCAAGATTCTTAAAGGTCTGCTTCCGGATACAACGCCTTAATACCGCCTTCCAAGTTTACTGCATCATACCCCATTTTCCTTAAGTAAACGGTCATCATTGTTGTTCTTTGTCCCGTTCTGCATAGAAGATAATAGGTTGTATCTTTCTTTAAATATTTTCCCGGCGAACTAAGAAGCTCTCCCATGGGAATCGCCCGTATTCCTTCTAGACTAAATATTTTTATTTCCAATGGTCTTCTTATATCGATTATTTCTATATCGCTTCTTTTTGGTTCTATTTCTAAAATGGATATTCCTTTATAATATTTTTTCATAACAGCCTCTCTTCTCTATACTATAAAATAATACCCCTTATGAAATATTTTTCAATATCAACAGTTACATTAAGTCTGAATATGCACAATCACCTTTCTTCTTCTCGGTCCGTCGAATTCGCAAAAGTATATTTTCTGCCATGTTCCAAGCTGCAGTCTTCCTCCTGTGATAGGCACCCATACAGATCCGCCGATGACGGATGATTTTATATGGGCAGCAGAATTTCCTTCTCCATGCTTGAATTCTTTTCGATCTGGAAACGCTTTATCCAAACCTAAAAGCATGTCTTCCTGCACATGGGGGTCTGTTCCTTCATTGATCGTAATGGCCGCTGTAGTATGCGGGCAGTAAATCAAACAGGAGGCTACAGGTTCTCCTTCGTTTCCCACAATTTCTTCTATCGTCTCAGTGATATCGATCATTTCATTTTTATGAGAACTTTCAATATTAATAATCATTGGATTCCTTTCTATAATCTGTATGTAAGTTTTAAGCCCTTGTTTATACTTGTATATATACCCATAATTTTGCCATTTTTCAAATCTTATTGTTAACGTGTTGCAAAATAATATATCTTGCTACAGCTTTCCTTCTATGCTTAAATGAATCTATAATATGTATTGATTAATACATAAACAAAGGAGGCTTATTATGCTTAACAAATTACCCTATCCTATCGCAGGTTTAGCTCTGGGCTTTGCTGCTCTAGGAAACTTGTTGGGTTCTTATTCTCAAGAATTGCGTTTTGTCTTAGGTGCTGTTGCTCTTATTATTGCACTGGCTATTCTTGCGAAAATTATCAAGGATCCGAAATCCTTTAAAGAGGGATTGAACCATCCGCTGATCTCAAGTTCTATGGCTACCTTTCCGATGGCCTTTATCCTATTAGCCGGCTATATTCGTCCAATGCTCCCTACTATTGCATTCATAGTGTGGTGTGCGGCTATTGTATTTTATATCGGACTTATTATTGTCTTTACGAAGAATTTCATCTTAAACTTTAATATAAAAAAAGTTTTCGCTACTTATTTTGTATTATATGTAGGAATCGTAGTAACCTCTTTAACTTCAAAAGCTATGGGATTCCCGATTGTTGGAATTATCGCTTTCTGGTTTGGACTACTAGCTTATATCGCACTGTTAATACCGGTATTTAAAAGACTGCATGTTGTAAAAGAAATTCCAGATGTTGCAAAACCATCTGTAGGTATCGTAGCAGCTCCAGCAAGCCTTTTATTGGCAGGCTATCTGACAGCCTTCGATGTAAAAAATCCTACCATTGTAATTATAATGCTTATTATAGCTCAGCTGATGATGCTTTATGTATTAGTGCAGATGCCGAAGTTTTTGACAGGACCTTTTTTCCCTGCTTATTCTTCCTTCACATTCCCCTTTGTTATTTCAGCGATCGCTTTAAAACAAAGTGTAGGATACTTTAACGAAGCTCTTGGATTCCAGCACAGTATATTGCCTATACTTGTACTTATCGAAACCATTATCGCAGCCTTTATGGTTTTCTACGTGGCAATCCGTTATATAAAAGTACTTTTTATCGCAGATAAAAATAGTTAAATTATTGTACTAGAAATATTTGAATTTCTTTTACATATTTTGTTTTTCTCTCTTAGAGGAACCTGAATAGATGTGTTCAGGTTCTTCTTTTTTTCTTCAAGCTTTATACATAATAATGGGGTATGATAAGGATAGACAACACTATACTTATGAAATAAAAGGATGATTTTATGTTTCGCATAGCACAAACGAAAAAACTATTTGGACGGCGCATTATCAAGTCTTCTCTTGCCGTAGCCTTGTCGATTATGATTTCACAATCCGTCGGTTTGAGATCGCCTCTGCTGTCGGGAATAGCGGCTTTTATTACCATAACTCATTCTATTTCCAGCTCTTATAAAGCGGCATTTAACCGGGTGTTTGGAACACTTTTAGGGGGGCTTTTGGGAGGATTGTTTCAGTTTCTGGGTTTTACAAATGGATTCGCCATTGGTTTCGCCCTTTTTCTCTTAATCAATGTTTTTATCCGCTTGAAGTGGCAGGATTCTATAGTCACTGCTGGTATCGTAACGATGTCGGTTATGCTTTTCAATCCTGTCGGCGAAGATATTACTCCGATGATGTTTACACTTCACACAGTCCTTGATAATTTCGTCGGGGTTATCGTAGGTTTTTTGGTAAATTACTATTTTCTTCCGCCGGATCAGGAACGTTTCCTTGTGAAGCATTATAGTTTAGTCTTGCAAACCTTCCGTGAAAAAGTGCTGGATCTTTTGGAACACAATCATGAAATCCAGCTTTCTCCTATTGTAAAGGAGCTTAACGCGATCACTCTAGAAACTTTAAATGTTGAAAAAGAAACTCAGTTTCTCCATAAAGATATTACACTCGCTGAAATATGGGAAGTCAATACACAGTTTTATAGAGCCTTCAGTCTGCTTACACAAATCACCCAAAGAGAGCGGCTGGTTCCTCTATCGGATAAAAACAAAAAAGATCTAGAGATTCTTTTAGGAAGAGAGATTCATCCTCTTATCGGGGAGCCTCATAAAGAATATGAAGTGATCTATAATTATCATGTAGAAAGTTTTATCAAAACTTTAAGAGTTATTACCGAAGAGATTTCCGACCTGTCTTATCGTATCGAAAAACAAAACAAAAAACCGCAGTCTTAAGACTGCGGTTTTTTGCTTTCTAGGAGTTTTAGAATCTATTCATCTTTCTTATATATATTGTTATCGTACTGCTTTTCTTCAAGTTCAAGACGTTCTAGTTCTTCTTTTAAAAATTGTCCTTTTTCCCCTTCTCTTTGGCGTGCTTTTGTTTCGCGAAGAGCTTCTTCTACTACATTCTCTTCTCTTAATCCGCCTCGGTCTTTAATATCGTCTTTTGCTTCAGGGTCAGTGTATAGATCTTCATCCGTACTAGTAGAATCGTCTTTTACATATTTTTCACGATATTCTTCTTCGAAGCCGGCATTCGGTATAGCTGTGTTAATCCCTTTGTTCTCGGGATGATCTTTTTCATAATGTGCATTGGCATTATTTTCTTCTGTGTTTTTATCTGCGTATTTTTCACGATACTTCTCTTCGAAGTTTTCTTCAGCAGGTTCTTTTTTATTATTTCCCTGTGGAGTATCTTCTTTTACGTAATTCTTTTCGTATTTCTCTTCGAAGTTTTCACCTAGTTCATTCTGCTCGTTTTTTTCTTTATCTGCTTTTCGGCTATGAGATTGAGAACCGGGAAGATTTACATCCTCCTCATAACCTTCGTTTTGGTCGTTTCTTTTATTTTTTATTTCTGCATGAGTCTTATTCGTTGTTTTTTCTGAAGAATCTTCTTTAACATAGTTCTTTTCATATTTTTCTTCGAAATCTCCTGCTGGGGAAGCTGCTGCATTCTCATCCCTGTCTTTGCGTTTATAATCTTCCCCCATGTCTATATCTCCCTTTGTGTAATTTCCATCTCGTCTCTTATCCACACCCTCTACATAAGGTGCAGCTATAACTTCAGGATTATCTTTCGGGCCGAAGCTTTTTTTGTTTCTCTCATCATCCGGAACATAATCACCTTCATATTTGTCTTCAAAGTCGCTTTCTAAAGGTCTTCCCGCTGCCCGAGCTTTTTCTATTTCTATAGAATCTTCCTTTGTCAAAGTTTCATCCTTTTGATATATTTCCCGATATGTTTTCCCGTGGCTCTGGCCTTTAGCTGGACTTCCTAAATCTCTTCCTTCTTTTTCGTCTCTGTAATCTATCTCTTTTTCTTCTCTTCCCGAGTCAGAACCTGGAAGATTTACATTGTCATTATATTCTTCGTCTTGATCCTTTCGAATATGTCTTTCATCGCCGATATCGTTTTCTTCTGCTTTTTCTCTTGCTTCATCTACCTTTTCTTCTATGCTTGCATCCGGAGTATAGTTTTCTTGAGCTATTTCCCGGTCTCTTTCTTCATCACTAAAAACCTTTTCTTTCTTGCCAAAAGGTTCAAACTCATCCAACAATCCATGAGGGTCCGTATTTTTCGGTTCTTCTTTTACAGCTTTTTCATCTGTCTTTCCTTTTTCTCTTTTCCCAAAAGGTTCAAACTCATCCAACAAGCCTCTATCCCAATCCGGATCCTTCGCTTTGTTTTCTTTGTCTAGTCTATTTTCATTATTTGTATGATCGAATTCATGATTTGGATTTTTGTTCATAATATTATCCCTCCTTAGAATCATTTCTACCCATTATTTGTAAATTTATACTTTTTTAAAAAAATATTCGGATACAAAAAAATCGGGTTTCCCCGATTTTTCAAATATCTTAATATCTTTCCACTAAATCTACAAAACGATCTACTACAGATTGTAATAATTCTATCGTTTGAGGATTCGTAACTTCGCCATTTTCCATATATTCTGTAATATTTGCCAAATAAGCTTCCGGCTGCTGAACTACAGGCATATCTAAGAATACTAGCGATTGTCTTAAGTGGTGGTTTGCTCCAAATGCTCCATAAGCTCCAGGAGAAACACCGATTACCAATGCTGGCTTCCCTTCGAATTTACTTTGTCCATAAGGTCTGCTTCCTACGTCGATTGCATTTTTGATCAATGCTGGAACAGATCTATTGTATTCTGGAGTTGCGAAGATTACTCCATCTACTTCTTCCAATTCATCTCTTAATGCTTGATATGTCGGATCTACTGTTGTTTCTGTATCTAAATCCTCGTTATAGAATTTTAAATTAGAAATATCTAAAATTTTCCCTTCATATCCTTCCGGTAAAAGGTCAATCGCTTTTTTTGCTACACTTTCTGTATATGAACCGTTTCTTAAACTACCAACTAGTACACCAATCTTTTTAGTCATTTGAATTCCTCCGATTTAATTTAATATTTATTACTATATAGTTATATATACCCTAATATTTCTTTCTAAACATTTTTTTGTAATTTTTTAATTATTTTTACGTTAAATAATCTTTTCTATAAGGATTTTTTCAATCCTTACCCCCAACCTTCTTCCTGCAAAAACAAGGATGCTTCTATTTACTGAATTTCCACAAAAAAACTGGCCACTCCAGAAAAGATGAGTGTGCCGGAACTTTATTTTTCTTCGTCTTCTTTCGTATACTTTTCATATTCTCTTCTTAAATCGTGGCGCAGCATCCATGCTTCAAGAACTTCCAATAGGGATCCTACGATAATCTCCCCTTCGTCGTTCGTATATAAAGTTGCAATATTAAACTCTTCTGGAAGTATTTTTCGTTTATCTTCCTCTGTATCCAGTTCATAGAATAAACGCACAGGATTCAGTACAATCCCTTTGACAACGCCTTCTTCCGTTGCAACGATACGTACCGAAAGGACTTTGTTTGGATCAATTGTAAACTCCTTGTAAGCTTTCAGCTCCTCTTCCATTTCCTCTGGAAGTCCTTCATATTCGCCATCGTTGATCAATGCGATTAATGAAACTTCTTCTTGATCAAAATCATAGAAGATCTCGTTTATTATATTCAAATTTACATCCATCATTATCCCTCCTTTGCGTAATAGGTTTCTATTATACTCATACCTGTTTTGTACACACTTTAAACGAAAATATCAAATTTTCTTGAATAAAATGCCGCTTTTCAGTAGGATGAAGTTAAGCAACCATGAGGAGGACAATATGAAGCAAAAAATAGATCTGAAATCCTGCAGCGATTATAGGGAAGAGAATATTAAAACAGCAGTTTATACGCTGCTGGACCGGTACTTTTCCTCTTCTGTTTTAGATATCGCTGGAAAAAACATCCTTCTAAAGCCGAATCTTCTTTCTCCCAACTCCCCTGAGAAGGCAGTCACAACTCATCCTGAGATTCTTCGCCAATCAGCTCTTTATTTTATTGAAAAAAACTGCTCCGTTATTGTTGCCGACAGCCCTGCCGGCCCTTTCACTGCACAAAGTCTGGATAAAGTTTATCGGATCTGCAGACTGTCCGATTTAGAAAAGAGAATTCCCCTTCGCTTAAACAGAAACTTAAAGGGGAGGAAAGTTTCTTATCCGGAAGGAAAAAACTTAAAATCTTTTCACCTTTTAGAAGTTCTTCAAGAAGCCGATTTCATTTTAAATCTTCCAAAATTAAAAACCCACAGCCTCACTTATTATACAGGCGCTGTCAAAAACCTGTATGGTCTGATCCCCGGACTTGAAAAAGCATACTATCACTCTAAATACCCCGACAAAAGGGAATTCAGCCGAATGCTTGTAGATCTTTGCCAGTATCTCAAGCCGAATCTTTCCCTAATGGATGCCGTTATCGGAATGGAAGGCCCTGGTCCTTCAGGCGGAACAGCCAAAAAAGTCGGTTTATTAGGCTTATCCGAAAACCCCTATGCCCTCGATTTTCTTTTTAGCGATCTTGTAAGCCTTCCTTACAAACAAATTCCAGTCCTTCTAGAAGCAATGGACAGAAATCTTATTCCAAAAAACATCAGCGAATTGGAAATCTCTGGAGAAAATATCGAAGACTTTAAAACAGTTTTCCAGCCTGCGATTGAGGGCTCTTTTTCCGGCAACCCCATTTACTTTCTTTTACATCGCTTCTCTTTAACAAAAAACCTAGCAAAAAAACTGGAAGATAAATGGTCTCCTTGGCCCATTATGAACGATCGATGCATCGGCTGCGAACGATGCAAAGACCTGTGTCCCAGACAGATTATAGACATGGTAGAGGGCAAAGCCCTGCCGGATTACGAAAAGTGCATCCGCTGCTACTGCTGCCATGAGATCTGCCCTGTGGAAGCCGTAGATTTGAAGAGGAGATAAAGAACAGGGGCTAGGAAATAGGGAGAAGGCAGTAGGGCTGGAGAACTTTTTCGCTTTCAGCTCAAAAGTTTTCTTAATCATAAAATGCAAAGCATTTTTCTTTAAGATGTCCCAAAAGAAACACGCCCTTCGTTTCTACTTCATCTTCACTCTATCACTCTCTGAAGCCCTAGCTCAAATCAGGTATTTTGATTTGATTACAGGTCTCATCCACTCATTTCCCAAGAACGGTTTTTTCGTTCTTGGCTAGAAATGATCGGCCACTCTTTCTTTATAAGCTCTTTCCCCTTATTTCCTACTCTCTATCTTTTCCCCTACTTCCTATCCCCTACTTCCTCATCCCTATCCTTTTCCTTAACTTTCTGTTTCGAATTTATGAGAACAGTGGGGGCAGGTTATTTTGATCTTTCCTTTTCCTCGAGGTACTGCCAGCTTCTTTTGACAATTTGGACAGCCCATAACTTTAGAAGCTAACGCTTTCTCAATAGCAGAGGGATTGAAACCGACGATTACCTGTTCCCCGATTTTGAATGTAGGCACTCCTTGTGCTCCCAATGCCTGAAGTTCTGCCGAAGCGCCAGGATCTGTCTGTACATTTTTTTCGATAAATTCATACTTTTTCTGTTCTAAAAACTTCTTAGCTGTCTTGCAATGAGGACAGGTTGATGAAGTATATACGATAACTTTTTCCATAATAATCCTCCTTTATTTCTCTTAAATTTCTTAATACCCTTTTACTGCCATTCTTTTACAGCTGGCCCCTCTTCTCCTGTTACAGGGTCTTTCTCTGGATTTTGTACTTTTTGAATGGATTCTTTGTTTCCCGCATATTTTTCTGAATCTTCTTTATTCAGATCCGGAGACTGATTGTAAGGATAAGCGCCGATAATGGAAAAATCTGCTGAAGCCTCTACTCTTTTATGTCCTGTTCCCGCTGGAAGAATAACCGCTTCCCCTTTTTTAAGTTCGAATACATCCCCTTTTACTCCTCCAAGCTGAACTTTAACCCAGCCGGAAGCGCATCCTAAGACTTCGTGAGCCTTTGCGTGATAATGATGGAAAGAATAGACTCCGTTTCTCCAAGAATTCCCCCATCCGTTTTTCTCAAAAAGTTTAAAAAAGTCCTCTCCATAGTCCTCTTTGCCTTCCTGAAAGATACTGCTATAGAAAATCACCGGCAGATTGCTATTCGGAATAGGTTTGTTTTCTGATATATAAATAGTCTCAAATTTCATACTCTCCTCCTTACTGTACAAAAAAACCGCTTACTAAGAGATCTACTTCATAGATACCCTTCTAAGCGGTTTGTTCCTTTTAAATTATTTTCTTTTCTTTTTCAGTAAGATATAAGCTCCCGTGCCGAGAAGAATCATTTCCGGCAATAAAAGCGGCGCTGTATAAGCCGAAGTTTTAGGGATTCCCTTTGAACCGGACAGTCTAGAAGTTTTGTTTGAGCTTTTCCCTCCTGTTACAAGAGTTTCCGAACAGTTTTCGATATCCGCTGTAAATGCTGCGCTTAACCAAATCCTTGCATTGTTATTCCCCTCTTTCGGATTGATAAACTCGCTGCTGTATTTTACGTTCTCTTTAACCCCTTCGCTATAGTCTCCTGTTAAAGAATACTCTTTTAGTACATTCTCTAAGTTATGGGAATAGTATCCTTTCAATTCGAAGGCCAAGCTGCTGTTTCCAGACATATTCCCTAGATCAATTGTTAGGGTAATGACTCCGTCTTTTTCATTCCAAACTGCTTTATAGTCGGAGATATAGTTTGCTTTAGCATACAGTTCTTTTTTATTTTTAGAATCTCTTGCATTTGTAACTTCTGTAAAGGGAGATTCTTTTGCATCTTTGTCCATCTTTAAAATAGCAAAACTTTCCTTTATCGGTATCCAGTTCGGATCTGCAAACTCGATGTAGAGTTTTCCATTTTTTAATTTTCTAGAAGTAGATAAAGCTGCAGTCCAATTCACAAGCCCTGAAGTCTCTTGTTTTGAATGGATCTCTAAGATTCCCTGATCGATATTGTTGACTCTGTAGACAATCCCCTCTGCATTTGATAGATCCGGGTCATGAACCGTTTCTGCATACCAGTCTGCAGTACAAGGCTTCTTATCGCTAAAGACATCATCCTCTCTTTTAGAAGACTCTTTCACAGCTTCTGTTTCTGTAAGGCGGTCTCTTTTCACAACAGGTTTTTTATCCCAATCTTTCCCTGGAACTGGCGATACGGTATCGGATAGAACTTGAACTGGTGATTCAAAAAGTTTTTTCAGTTCTTCAAACTCTTCTATATCGTCCCCTTCCAGCTTTCCTTTCGCTTTTAGTTCTTCGTATCTTGCTTTCTTCTGGGCTTTTCTAAAAGCTTCAAGCTCCGTTTTTTCATCATCCGCTATGATTTTTATGGAGTCTTTCCATTCTAAATGAGCAAATCTATCCTTAGCAAAGCTCTCTTTCAGTGCGGCAAGATCCTTTATATCTGTTTCAGAAAATGCGGACTCCTCTTCTTTTTCTTTCTTTTCTAAAACAGCTATATTTCCTTTTATCTCTTTCTCTTTTTTTAGATAATCTAATTCTTTTTTCTCGTTTTCTGTTAAAGTATCGGCTTTTTCTTTCTCTTCCAGTTCTTCTAAACGTGTTTTTTGAACTGTTTGAGACGCTGCTGCACTGTTATCCGCTGCATATGTAATTTGTCCTATTGGAGCAAAGATCATAGCTCCCAACAGCAATAAGGTTAAAGCTTTTTTCATACATTTCTCCTTTTAAAGGTTGTTTTTTGAATAGATATAGAAAATAATTGTATATAGTAATTATAGCATAGGGATAATTTCTGTCTATAGAGTGCAAAAAAACATAGTTCTTGTTCAGAACTATGTTTTTAAAAAGATATTAATCTTTGAAATAATCCGTAGCCCTCAGTCCTGTGACCGTCAAGTTGGAGAAAAACAAAATCTTTTCCACGTCTATTATAATCACTGGATCTTTCGGCATATATAAGGCATTTGAAAGATAGACTTCTACCCCCTCTATCTTTTCGCAGCTGAATTTATAAATATTTTTTGGCTTTTTTGCGAAAACTTCCGCTACAGGAACACCCGCTCCTCAGCAGTTCGTCCTGTGTTCCGGATATTCAACGGTAACAGCCCTTTTCCCTTTTTTATTTAAATAGTCTAATGCTTCTTGTGTTATTTGAATCATAAGATCCCCTTCTATTTTTTTATTTGTTTTCTTTATTCCCAAAGAACTCTTTTTAGAACAAAAAAGAACCCTGAGGGATTCTTTTAATTCGTCGAATATCTTTCTTCCACTTTGCTGAAAGCATAAGATGTAATGACTCCTATAACAAAGAGCAATATACTTCCCACAAGGGCTGCACCAAGGCTTAAGCCCATTTTAGAAAGCCCTTCTCCTCCATAAGACGGAAATATAACTGTAGTCAAAATCGCTACACTAGATCCGATTACCGTTCCTAAAATGAAATGAAACATTTTCGCATAATGATGGTCTAAAAGGCTGTGAATAAGCTTTGAAAACAACAATACACAAACGAACAGTCCTATAGTAATAGGAATAATAACGAAAAAATCAAAACTGGAAATTCCGTCTGTCATTTTAGAATACATTCCAAAATACATGAGGAAATTAGAAGTGCTGAGTCCTGGAATAAGAAATCCAAGCCCTACTAAAAATCCGGCAACCGCCCAAGCTATCATCCCCGGCTGGTCTATTTGAATCAAGGATCCTTTTTGAAGAATATTCATTATTAAAAACAGCACTGCTGCTGTAACTGCTGTTATGATCAAATCTTTCTTTTCTCTGCCTTCTGCCCCTGCTTGCTTGTATAAGGAAGGAAAGGTCCCCACTACAAAACCTAAAAACAGACAGACAAATAAAGTCTCATAAGAAGAAAAAGCTGCACTCACCGCAAAGGAGAAAAGAAGTATCCCCAGTCCAACACCTATTCCCACCGGTACAAAGTAAAGTACGTTCTCCAGAAATTTTTTAGTAGGTTTTGCCATAAATTCTATCATGCGGTCGTATATACCGAATATCACTGCGAGCACTCCTCCAGATAAGCCCGGCAGGATCGCTCCTATTCCGATAAAGACCCCTTTAATGACCCGAAACAGCCAGTCCATTGTCGATTTATTTTTTAAATTAATATTTTTCATATGTAAACAGATCTTCTCCCTTTTTTTTATACTCTTTTTATTCTAACATAAATAAACCGTTCCCTCTTCTTCATCTATAAAGATATTTCAACATTTCGGCTGTGCAGGCTTCTATTTTTAGAACAATTATAGTAAATATTACTGGCTGCTAGGATCTTGTATCATACCATTCCTCATCTTTTATATTTTTAAGATTCGATAAGCATCCTTTCACAAAATATAAGAACAGCTTTATCTCTATCAATCTTCATAGGAATAGATACCTTCTTCTTTAAACTTTTCCCTCTTTCTTTTCCTTCTCTTTTTTCGTTCAGCTAAGAAAAATATAGATGAAAGTATACATACAAAACCCAAGAGATCTGCTGCCGAAAAGTTTGTGCCGAGAATCATTGCAGCGAAGGCTGTAGCCGAGATAGGTTCTACTGCTATAATCATGCTGGCTTTCACTGGTCCGATTAAGGCTATCCCTTTTAAATATAATGCATAGGGAAGAACCGTTCCTAACACAATAACTATCAAGGTGTTGGCTATAAAAGAAGAGGTTATTTCTGGAAGATGATTCCATGGCTGATAAAAAACAGCAAGGACTATTCCTCCGATCAGCATTCCCCAACAAGTTATAACAAGGGATCCGTATTTATCCAAAATTTTTACTGGAAGAACATTGTATAAAGCAAGAGCTGCCGCAGAAATTAATCCGATCACAAGCCCTAACGGGGACACCGCTAATTCTCCGGGGTTTCCTCCGGTAGCGATCAGATACACTCCTATGACTGCAAGAACAAGGGCGGTTATTTCATTTCTTTTCGGCATCTTTCTATAATAGAGCGCTGTGCTGACTAATATAATAATCGCAGAAAGATACTGCATAATCGTTGCCGTTCCTGCATTCGTATATTGAATAGTTGCAAGAAAGGTAATCGAGTTAAAGGTCAATCCAAAAAGCGCAAACTGGATCAGCCGTTTGGAAGATGAGGGATCTTTCCATATTTCCCATAATTTCTCCTTCTTTTTAAACTGCAGAAAGATCAAAAGAAGAATCCCTGCTCCCAGCATTCTAAACGTTGATAGTAATAAAGGGTTCATATTCTGGCTGGTCATAAGATGCTGGCTGATCATTCCAGAAAATCCCCAGCATAACCCGCCTGCTGCCGTACTTAGTATTCCTTTTTGCAAATTTGTCATCGAAATCCTCCTTTATCAAAATTCAAAAGCAAGCTGTAGTATAATAATAGCAGAAAGGATGGGAGTTATGTCTGTAAAAGAATTTATTTTAAAGGAATTAGAAAAAAACAGAGACCAATTTCTCTCCGGGGAAGAATTGGCACAAAAGGCTCAAGTAACAAGGGCAGCTGTCTGGAAAGCGATGAAGGAATTAAAAGAGGAGGGCTATAAAATCGAGTCCAAAAGAAAAACAGGCTACCGCCTTCTTTTAGAGAACGACCTTATCTCCCCTCAAGGGATCTCTTCTTATCTTAAACAGGACTTAAAAAAACTGGATATCTTTTCCTATAAGACCATCGATTCCACCAACGAAGAAGGAAAAAGGCTCCTTGGCAGTACTAAAGGTCCTTTTCTTGTAGTATCCGAAGAGCAGACAAAAGGAAAGGGACGCTTAGGCAGACCCTTTTACTCTCCTTCCGAAACAGGAATCTACATGACCTTGGTCTATCCATTTCTAGAAGATGTAGAAATGGCTCTTAGACTCACGACTCTGACTTCTGTTGCCGCTGCAAAATCCATAGAAAAGCTTACAGGACTTCCTGTGGGGATAAAGTGGGTTAATGATCTTTATCTTCGAAACAAAAAAATCGCCGGTATTTTAACAGAAGGTATTACTTCTTTAGAATCGGGAAGAATCGAAACAGTTATTATCGGAATTGGAATCAACATCCGCACAGAAGACTTCCCTGAGGACATAAAAGACTCTGCAGATTCGATTCATAGCAAAGACCTTATCCGCAATCAGCTCATAGCAGAGATCGTGAACGAGTTTTATCATCTCATAGAAGATTCTTCCGATTATTTGGACTATTATCGAGCACATCACATCCTTCAGGGAAAGGAAATCTATTATCTCTATCGGGGAGAAAAAAAATACGGTAAAGTTTTAGGTGTTTCCGACAAAGGAGAATTGATACTCGATCAAGATGGAAAAACCATTCAGATTTCAAGCGGGGAAGTCACTGTACGGCCTTTAAAATAACCTTATAATTTAAAAGGCACTTTCCCCTTGATCTCAATAGAACCTCCCTTGACGATACTGTCATAAACGAGAATACCTACACCTTCCTTTGCTGCAAGGCGAAGGGTTTCGCCAAAGAGGGGGTCCCGTTCGTCTTGGGGTGTAAAATAATCGACTCCTGTGAATTGAAGAAGAAAGAAGGCATAGCTTCTATATCCTTCTTTCACGGCACGAATCAAAGAATGAAGATGTTTGACCCCTCTTAAGGTAGGTGCATCGGGAAACTTTGCAGTTTTTTCATTTTCATAAGTTACCCCTTTGACTTCTATCAAATACTTTTCAGGCCCCTTCTCCCCATAAATATCGATCCTGGAATCTGTATAACAGTGTTCTCTTTTTAGAAAATCAAAGGTTGGAAGTTCCAAAACTTCCCCCTCCCTTATTCCCTCAAAAACCACCTGATTTGGAACTTGGGAATCCACGTTAAACCAGACTTCTCCCTTTTTTACAGAAATAAGATCGTATTTCGTTTTTCTTTTCGGAGAGTCGATATAAGCACAGACTACTTCCGCCCCTGGAAGAAAAAGTTCCTTCATCCGTCCAGTGTTTTTGACATGCACATTCTCTACCGCACCATGAATTTCTATCTCTGCAATAAAACGGTTAACACGGCGTATAAAACGTCCATTTACACAATTTTCATAGTTCATTATTTACCTCTCAATTCTATTTATATAAAGGAGCATCTCATGAGTACTCAAGAAAAAATCATCCAACTGTTAAAAGTAAAAGCTGTTATCAACCCTTCGGAAGAAATACGAAGATCTATAGATTTTATCAAAGATTATTTCAAAAAGCACCCCTTCTTTAAAAGCTGTGTTTTAGGGATTAGCGGCGGACAAGATTCCACTTTAGTTGGAAAACTTGCCCAGATGGCTGTAGAAGAACTTCGCAGCGAAGGAATAGAAGCCGCCTTTCTAGCAGTCCGTCTTCCTTATGGAGAACAAGCCGACGAAGAAGATGCTTTAAAGGCTCTGGAATATATTTCTCCGGATAAAACCTACAGTGTTAATATTAAAGATTCTGTAGACGGTATGGTCTCCGCCCTCGAGCTAAGCGGACAGGACATCTCCGACTATAATAAGGGAAATATCAAAGCCAGAGCCCGAATGATCGCCCAGTACGCCCTTGCCGGAGAACACAGCGGTATAGTTCTCGGAACAGACCATGCAGCAGAAAATATTACAGGATTTTTCACAAAACACGGCGACGGAGCAGCAGATATTATGCCCATCTGGCGCTTAAACAAACGCCAAGGAAAAGCCCTGTTAAAAGAATTAAACTGTCCTAGAGAACTTTACGACAAAATTCCTACAGCAGATCTGGAAGAAGAAAAACCGATGATTGCCGACGAAGCAGCTCTAGGCCTCACCTACAACGAAATCGACGATTATCTGGAAGGGAAAAAAATTCCGGAAGAATCCAGAATAAAGCTAGAACGCTACTTCAAAAACAGCGAACATAAACGCCAGCTGCCGGTTACAGTCTATGATGAATGGTGGAAGGATTAAAAGAACAGTGTGGAATGTGAAAGAGGGGAGAGGGGAGATATGGTTGAAAACGGTAAAAGCATCCATTTTCTGCTTGACATAAAACTGTTACATTTTTCTTATACTGATAACTTTTTGAAAATACAAAAGCAGGGGCTTTGCCCCTGCTTTTTCATCTTAAGTAGAAAAATGATCGTATTTCTCATTTTTCCTCTTCAACTCCATTCTTTTCTTAAGCTCCACACTTTTTTTTACAGTCTATGAAGGAACAGGCCGCTTTGGAGTTTTGGTTCGAACCAAGTACATTTTGGGGGCATGATTCTGTCGTGGTCTGCTACATTTAATAATTCTTCTACTGTTGTTGCCCAAAGGAAGAACGCAGCTCCCCCTTCATCTTTAACTTTTTCGATGGCGAAGGCCGGTTCTCGGATTCCACCGACAAACTCGAGTCTTTTGTCTTCTTTCGGGTTTTTTATGCCCAATATATCGTCAAAGTTATATTTCTGCATAACTGCAGCGTCTAAAGAATCTACAGGATCTTCTGACTTTTTATCTTCTTTTAAGTCAATAGAATAGAATGTATTTCCAACAAATACTGTAGCGTTGAATTTTCCAACAGGATCTCTATAATCTTCTATTTCTTCTACTTCATAATATTCTTTTAATTTTCCTACAAATTCTTCCTCGGAATAAGGACTTAAATCTTTTACGATACGATTATAGGGAAGAATTTTCACTTCATTTTTCGGAAAAATCACAGACAGAAAATATCCGCTTCCTTCTGTCAGTCTATCTTCTTCTTTTCTTTTTTCGTATACATTTATCGCAGATTTGCAGCGGTGATGTCCATCTGCGATATAAGTCGCATCTACATCTTTAAAAAGCTCTTCCAACTTTCTCGGTTCGATACGATAGCCTTTATGCTTGACCCCGTCTCTTTCGAAATCGAAAATCACCTCTCCTGTCTTTATCCCTTCTTCGATAGCCTCTTGAATTTCTTTCTTCTCCCGATATAAAAGAAAGATCGGTCCTGTATGATAGTTTGTAATATCAATATGATTTGTTCGATCGATTTCTTTTGCTGTTAAAGTATGTTCGTGGATCTTGACTTTTTTATCTAGATAGTCTTCACAGGAAGATAAACAAACGATTCCTTTTTGGACAACATCTTTCCATCGTTGTTCGTAAATATAGATGCTCTCATCCGGATCTTCTAAAAAGAAGCCCTTTGCAATATATTCTTCTATAAGTTCTTTTGCTTTTTCATAAACTTTGGGATCTTGAAAATCTATGTCTTCATCAAAGTTGATTTCAGCTCTGTCTATCTTTAAAAAACTTAAGGGATTTTCTTTAGCGATGAGTTTTGCCTCGCCGCTGTTTACAACATCATAAGGAACTGCTGCTATATCTTCCGATTTTTCCTTTGTCGGTCTAATCCCTTTAAATCCTTTTACTTGTACCATGTCTGCCTCCGTAAATTACTGGGGGAAATTTTCTTTCAAAATATCTACTACTTCTTGTCCGATTCTTTTTTGTGCTTCTTTTGTAGCCGCACCGATATGAGGTGTTATAGAGATCTGCTTACACTTAAGAACTCTTTCATTTTTGACAGGTTCTTCTTCAAATACGTCTAAAGCAGCTGCCTTCACCTTACCAGATTCGATTGCATCCACTAAAGCATCTTCATCTACTACTCCTCCCCTTGCAAGATCGATAAAATACACGCCTTCTTTCATTTTCTCAAATTCTTCTTTTCCGATAAAATGATAATTCGCTTCTCCTCCCGGAATGTGAAGAGATATAAAGTCGGAACTGGAAAGAAGTTCCTCTAGTTCTACAGATCCTTCCTCTCCTTCTTCTACTCCGGGATCAAAAAAGATAATATTCATTCCCAGTGCTTTCGCTTTTTTAGCCAGACTCTGAGCAATCCTTCCGTAACCTACAAGTCCTAATGTTCTTCCTTCAATCTCTTCTCCCTTATACGCTTTTTTGCCCCAGATCCCTTCTCTCATCTCGATGTTTGAAGTGTGTATAAAACGGGGAATACTTAGTATCTCTGCCAACGCAAGCTCTGCAACTGCATTGGAACTGGCGTTTGGAGTGTTGAACACTTTAATTCCATTGTCTGTAGCGTAAGCCACATCAATATTGTCAAGCCCTACACCTGCACGGATAACCGCTTTAAACTGTTTTGTTTCTAAAGCTTCGTCGATGATTTCTTTTGTTATTTTTGTTCGTGAGCGGATAACAGCTACATCTACGTCTTTAATCAATTTCTTAAGCTCCTCTGCATCCACTTCTTCATCGATAACACCGTAACCGGCATCTACCAATTCCAGTTTCTTTTCTGCATCCATCCCATCTGTAACTAAGACCTTAATCATACTGCCTCCTATAGACCTAAAATGTCTTTAATATATTTTAATAATTCATCCAGTACTTCCGGCTGAGCATCTGCCATATGAGCGATCCGGAATGTTTTATCTTTTAAATCGCCGTAGCCGTTTGAAATCATAAATCCTCTTTCAGCCAATTTTTTATTTAGATCCCCTACATCAATATTTCTAGTATTGAGGATACAGGTAACTGTGTTTGAACGGAACTTCTCATCTTTTACCAATAGTTCGAAATATTCTTCTGCAAATTCACGAACTGTCTTTGCCATAGCCTCATGACGAGCAAATCGATTTTTCAGTCCTTCTTCCTCCAGCATGAATCCCAGCTGATAATCCAATGCATACATATGAGCTAAAGAGGGTGTAGAAGGATATTGATATTTCGCCTTTACTTTGTCGTAAAGAGATACATAGTCGAAGTATACTCCCCGGTTCTCGATGGTTTTTGCTTTTTCGATCGCACCATCTGTTACAGAAGCAATCGCCATTCCAGCAGGAAGACCGATACATTTTTGAGTGGAAGTAATCATAACGTCTGCTCCCCACTCATCTGTTTTGATGTCGACTCCTCCCATGGAGCTTACCGCATCGACAACGTATGTAATATCCGGATAATTCTCTTTTAAAAAATCGCCGATCTCTTTAACAGGATTCATAATGCCCGTTGAAGTTTCGTTATGCTGCAGGGTGATCAAGTCGTAATCTTCTTTTGCCAGATTTTCTTTAACATAGTCTACAGTAATTCCTTTTCCAGCTTCTACTTTGTATTTATCTGCAGGAATACCATTTCCTATACACAATTTATAAAACTTGTCTCCAAAAGCCCCTGTTGAAAATACAGCTGCCCGTTTTTTTGTGAAAGAACGCACTGCTCCTTCCATTAACCCTGTTCCAGAGGATGTAGATAAAATAATCGTATTTTTAGTCTGGAATACCTTTGCTGCCTTTTCGGAAACACTCTTTTGAAGTTCAGTAGCTTCCTTTGTTCTATGTCCAATTTGAGGAGTTGCCATCTTTTCTAACGCTTCCGGTCTTACATCCACCGGGCCGGGTATAAATAGTCTTTTATGCATATTGTTCCTCCTTATTTTATTGCTCTCATTCCATCACGATCGAAATGATAGGACAATATTTTATCAAGCCTAAAGTATTATATTCTTCCCATTTCAAAAGAAAACACCACTTAGGATATTTTCTTTTGAAAATAAGAATCTTATAGCTTTATATACCCTCCTTTTAAGATATTTAATAAATTAGAATAGAATAATCCGTTATTTCTTTTCTTTTAATTCAAGGTCCTCTTTTATTTTTTTGTTGAGAGGGGTAGGAACACCGAGCTTTTCTCCTAACTCACAAATTTTCCCTGAAAAAGATCCGATTTCCATTTTCCGTCCATACTCTACATCTTGCGCCATGGAAGGTTTCATTTTTGGATCGAGCCCGTCGAGTATCTTTATCCATTTTTGAATCTCTTCTTCTGTAATTGCAATGCCCTTTTGATTTGCCACTGTTTTTACTTCTCTCATAATATCTATGGTAAGCTTCCTTATTTTAGGATCTTTCTGAAAGTCTTCATAGCTTCCCTCATATAGAGCCAGTACCTGATTGATCCCGGCATTAAGCATTAATTTGCTCCACAACTGAAGATGAATATCCGCCGGTGTATTCCATTCGATAGAAGCTTGGTCGAAGAGATTCTTTACCGCTTCAAGTCTTTTGCTTGGCTGATTGTTTTTTTCGCCAAGGCTGATATTACCTGTATTGCTGTAATAAAGGGATCTTCCATCTCTGGTAGCATCCATTCCTTGGGCTACTGCATAAAGTACAGCGTTTTCTCCAAATCTCTCTTCTATTATCTCTTCGCTGTCGATGCCGTTTAGCAAAGATATAAACAAAGTCTTTTCTCCTGCCAGGCCTACAATCTTCGGAAGAGTGTCTTTTACATGATAAGATTTCAATGAAACGATGATCAAATCCAGCTCTTGACTATCTTTTTCATAATCAAGATAATTCAGATTCAGCATTTTCCCATTTGAAAAAACACCTTCTTTTAAATATCTTTCTTTTCTTTCGCTGTCAACTAAGATATAGAGATCTTCTCCTAATACTTTCGATAGTTTTTCAGCATAAAGAATTCCTAAAGCACCCAGCCCCAATATTCCAACTTTTTCTATCTTCATTTTTTTATCCTTTCAGTCTATAAATTTCTCCGCTTCAGAGAATCCGACAATTAATAATTTTTTTGTTTAGCTTCCTATCCCTCGGGTAATTATAAATTGTCGTATTATTATCGCTTTTTACAAGTTTGAATAAAATTGCGTCATCCTTCTAAAAATTATGGACTTATTCTGTAAGACAAAAGGGGAAGAAAATATATATTTTCTTCCCCTTTTGTCATTTATTTCGAAATATTTTCTTTCATATTTTCTTCATCTGTTATTTTATGGATCGATACCTCTTCTACAAATCGGTTTTCTACTAATAATATTCTAAATTCATAACCGTTATATTCAAAGGTATAGCCTTGATCTTTTTCTGTAGGAAGATAACCAAGCTCCCCTATAATGAAACCGCTTAGTGTCTCAAAATCGTTTAAAGGAAGGTCTGCCTTTATTAAATCTTCGATCTTATCTAAAGAGACTACACCATCTGCCAGATACTGATTTTCAGCCACTTTCCGTACTTCTTCGATCTCGTCATGGTCGTACTCGTCAAAAATATCCCCGACGATTTCTTCTAATAGATCTTCCAAAGTGACCATTCCGACAGCACTTCCCCATTCGTCAAGAATGATTGCTACATAAAGCTTCTTTGACTGCATTACTGCAAAAAGACGGTCTGAGCGCATGGTTTCTGGAGCAAAATAGGGCTTTCTCAAAATCTTTCTTAAATCAAAGTTCTGCTTTGTATTGTTTTCATCCAATGTCAATAAGTCCTTTAAATGAAAAGTTCCGATTATTTTATCAATGGTTCCTTCGAATACTGGATATCTTGAATATCTTTCCGTAAAAGCAAGACGCTTTACTTCTTCATAGGTTGCATTCACATCTACAGATACCATATCCCTTCTTGTGGTCATAACATCTGTTACAGGCTTATTATCGAAATTGAAGATGTTTTCGATCATTACTTTTTCATTTTCTTGAATGGAACCTTCTTCTTCGCCGGCATCCACCATCAGTCTGATTTCTTCTTCTGTTACTTCGTTATCTTGTTTATTCGGATCGATTCCTACCGCTTTTACAATCAGATTTGTTGAAGCGGAAAGAAGGGCTACAATCGGCGATGTAATTCGGCTTAGTTTATGTATAAATCCACCCACAGCATAAGACACTTTCTCCGGGTTATTCATCCCGATTCTCTTCGGAACCATTTCCCCAACAACAATACTAAAGAAAGAAAGGATTAAGGTAATAATAACTACAATAACAACCTTAAAATTTTCTACTGGAACTTGAGGCGCAGTTCTGCCTATAAAATTGATCAGCATATTTGCAAAAGCTTCACTACCGAAGGCAGATGTCAAGAACCCTGCAAAGGTTATTCCGATTTGAATAGTGGATAAGAATTTATTCGAATCCTGCAAAAGATGATACAGCGTTTTAGACTTTGCATCTCCTGCTTCCGCCCTGTTTTTTACCTTTTTTTCGTTGAGACTGACTAGAGCAATCTCACTCATGGCAAAGACTCCATTAACTAAGGTTAATAAGAATACTACCAAAAATATCATTTTTATTTTCATCCTCTCGTAAGGTATTATTTATCTACCTATTATCTTATTTTCTCATACAGGAAATAAACGGTCAAGACGGCTTGTTTCTTTTAAGATACCACTTTTTTATCGCCTTTCGGTTTTTGATTTTTTAACCGTTTTTTTCCATTCTCAGCTCTCATTGTTAACTTTTTGTAACTTTTGTTTTTTTCAAATTCTATCTTTCCACTTTTCTTGTAACCTTTTTGTAACCTTTGATTTTCAACATCTAAAGGACTCCTTTATTATAATGGTTTAATATAGTATGTATTTTTTATATTATAATTGCTGATTTTTCCTCTTTTAATCATTGACACTTATTTTTACTTTTTATAGAATAGCAATCGTAGTGAGAAATCAACAGGCACTGCTAAATAATACAAATAAATATTTAGTATTGAATTATAAAAAAATAAAAACAGAAAAAGGAAGTGTAAAAGTGGACACAAATTTTATTAAGAAAGTTGCCCTTTCAGGATTAATATTAGGGGCAGCATTTACTGTAGTTGTACCAAGCTACGCAGCAGAAAACGCAACAGTTGTTATAACAGAAGATGGTAAAGAAAAAATCTTTACAGGAATCAGCAAAGAAGCGCTACATATCAGAAGCGGAGCCTCTGTAACAGAAACATCTTTAGCAATCCTTCCAAAAGGAACATTCGTTAAAGGTACTGTCTATGAAACAGAAGCTACTAAAGAAAATCCTTACAAAGAATGGGTCAAGATCAAATATCTTGACATAGAAGGATATATCGCAAAAGACTTCTTAAAAGAAGCTGCAGGCAATCAAGCAAAATCAGCTCCTGCTAAAGTGAAAAATGTCGTTTCAACACCAAAAAAAGCAGTTGTTGCCGCTAAAAAATCAGAAAAAGCTCCTGTAAAAGAAACTAAGAAATATGTACAAAAAGCAGAAGCTGTTTCTAAAAAAGCAGCTGCAGCAGAAGAAAAAGCTCCTGTAAAAGAGTCTAAATTAGCAGCTGAAGAAGTTTCCGTTCAAAAAGAAAATGCTCCAGTTGCAAAAAAAGCTGTACAAGAAGCTCCCGTTAAAGAAGAAGCTCCAGTTTCTGAAACACCTGCTGTAGAAGAAAAAGCTTGGACTTCAGGAAACGAAAACGAAGAAGTACAAACTCCAGTTCAAGAAGAAGCACCTGTACAAGAGGCTCCTGTTAAAGAAGAAGCGCCAGTACAAGAGACTCCTGTTAAAGAAGAAGCTCCAGTACAAGAGGCTCCTGTTAAAGAAGAAACTCCAGTACAAGAAGCTCCTGTTAAAGAAGAAGCTCCAGTGCAAGAGACTCCTGTAGTAGAAGAGCCTGTTCAAGAAAAACCAGCTCAAGAAAACAACTCTGGATCTTATACAACTCAAATGCAGGCAACTGCTTATACTGCAACAGGAAACAGAACAGCAACAGGTACTGTTCCTAAAAAAGGTACTATCGCAGTAGACCCTGATGTTATTCCATTGGGAACTGAACTTTATGTTGAAGGTTATGGAAATGGTATAGCTGAAGATACAGGAAGTGCAGTTAAAGGAAATATCATCGACCTTTATATGGATAGCGAACAACAAGCTAGAGATTGGGGAAGAAGAAACGTAAACGTAACTATTTACAATTATAAATAAATAAAAAACGGATCTTGGATCCGTTTTTTTTATCTTTCTTTTTATGGAGAATTCTTATGAAAAAAATCTTATTCTTTTGTTTAATGCTCCTCCTTCTTGCAGGATGCGAAGAACGAACTATGAGATACACCGCAAAAGACTTAGAAAGCAATATCGAGCCTGCAAAGTGGATGGTATCCTTTTCAGCTCTGGACGGAAACTTAACGGAAGGTTTTATTGTCAATCCAAAAGAATACCCCTTTCTTCATTATGATATAGCATCAGGCGGAGGAAAGATGATTGTGCAGGTGAAGCAGGATAGCGAAATCACTGAACTTCCCCACGAAAAAGGAACCCTGTCTCTGGAAAAATTCCGAGAAGGATCCCTTTATCTTCAAATCTTAGGAGAAGGTGCAAAAGATGGCCGCATTTATTTTGAATGGTCTCACACAGATGCTCCTATGCCATAGCCTTAGTGTCCGTTTTTAACACGGATAAAAACCTGTTGGGTTTTCGATGCCGGATCATGGATTCTATCCAGCTCGAAATCTCCCAAAGACTCTATAAAAAGCGTCAGCTTCTTATAGCCGTAGTTGCGAACATCAAAATCCGGAAATCTCTTCGCCAGCTGATTTCCCACATCTGCAGAAAGAATCCATCCTTCTTCTCCAGAACCTTCCTGAATGATTGCTTTTAAGGCCTTTCGGATTGTTGCAAGCTTTGTTTGGGGTTCTGGATAATTCGATTTTCTTTTATGAGTTTTCTTATATTCTTTAAGAAACTCTTTTTTTATTCCATTTTCCTGCTGCTCTTTAATTTCGTCTTGATATAAAATATCTAGATATTTAAAAGAATGACATGCGGATATAAAGGCATTTGGCGTTTTGCTCTCTCCCATTCCGATTACATTTTTACCGGATTCCCTTAGACGGGAAGCCAGTCTTGTAAAGTCGCTGTCCGAGGAGACAAGGCAAAAGCCGTCTACTCCGCCCGTATATAAAATATCCATCGCATCGATAATCATCGCAGAATCCGATGCGTTCTTTCCGCTGGTGTAAGTATACTGCTGAATGGGATTGATCGAATGATCCAGAAGTACTTCCTTCCAGGACTGGTTTAAAGAGCTTGTCCAATCTCCATAGATTCTTCGGTAGGTAACAATACCGTAATTTGTCAGTTCATCAAAAATTGTTTTGATATATCGGCTGGAAATATTTTCCGAGTCGATTAATAAAGCATACTGCTGTTCTATACTCATCTTTTATTCTCTCTCCTCTATATAATCGCCGAAAAGTTCTTGAAACCGCTTATGGGCATATTTTTTTATCTCATTTTCTAATTCTAAATACCGATATAAAAATTCTTCGCCTTTTTCTGTAAGCTCGGTACTGCCTCCGTCTCTTCCCCCATGTCTTCTGTCGACTACTTTAAAACCCAGTTCCCTCTCCATTTCATTGATTATATCCCATGCCTTCCTCTTGGAAAGCGCCATATGCTGGCAGGTTTTACCCATGGTTTTCATTTCTTTTAAAAGCACAAGAAGAAGTTTCGCTCTCTCATCAAAAAACTTCTTTTCCCTCTCAAGGCGTACCTCAACATATTCGCTTAAGAGCTGATTTGTATGGTCTTTTAAAATATCATCAATCTCGCCTTTCTTATCTACCGTAGACAAAACTCCGCTGTCTTCGATATTTACAAATACCCGCTCTTCAGAAAAGCTTCTTATCGTATCTTTCAAAGATAAAGAGCTTTTCAAAATAGGCTGATACAACGCTTCTCTGATTAAAAGAGGATGTCCGCTTTTAAATTTATAAGAAGGTGTCACAAGATTTCCTTTCTCTTCGATCAGCTTTGTCAGAGTATTTGCTGTAAACATCGGTGTTACAGCCGGCGTATATAAAAGAGCATGGCATTTCGTACTTAAATACTTCACCCCGGCTTTTAACAAATCGATGGTTCCTTTTTTCTTTTCCTTCTGCAGATATATAATCGGGTATTTCTTTAAATTGCTGACCATATAATAAAGATCTATATCGCTTACAACAACAATGGGATCCAATCCTACCTGCTGATAGGTTAATATAATTCTTTCCAAAACGGTGATAGATCCTATTTTCATATTATTATCAAGCATTCCTTTCGAAAATAGAATCAACCCGCCAATTTTTTTATTTTTCAATTTTCCACTTCCTTATATCTTTTACACATCAAAACAGCTTCCCCCGATAAATTCTCTTAAAATAGAGTTCTTCGGAATAACATCTGTCTGTTTCGCTTCGAAAAAACCTAACAATCTTATCAGCCGCTGAGCATCTAAATAGGTGTCATGATTTACAGGAATTTCCTCTAATAAAGGCAGAAGATGATCTTTTAAAATGATCATTTCATAGATCAGCGAAGAATTGAACATCACATCTGCTTCTTCCTGATAGGGAAATACATTCTTTTCTTCTCCTCTGCGCACATGATTCCACTGTTTTAAAGTTGCTATCGCATCATGCCCCCTCGTATTGTGATCTCTTACAATACGTCTCATAAGTCTTAAATCCGACACATAGATACTATTATGATCATCCAGATTTAAAGGAGTCAGGGCGCTTACATAGATTTTGTATTTTTGATCTTTCGGGATCATACTGGTTGTAACTTCATTTAACCCGTGAATCCCTTCTAGTATAATAATGGAGTTTTCCTTCAATGAATATCGTTCTTCTGTAGTTTTCTGTTTTCCTTCGATAAAATCAAACACCCTTAAGTTTATTTCTCCTCCGGCAAGAAGTGTTAAAAGGTCCTTCTGCAAAGCCTCTACATCTACAGCTTCTACAGATTCCATAACCTCGTCTCCCTCTTTGGAAAGACTCTCTCGGCTTTTAAAATAATTATCCATTGCAATGGCCTTTGGCAAAAGCCCCAAAACTCTAAGCTGAATCGCTAAACGATTAGAGAAAGTAGTCTTTCCAGAGGAGCTGGGGCCAGCGATTAATATCAGCTTTGTCCGATCGATA
The DNA here is from genome assembly GCF_052116305.1 of Gallicola sp. Sow4_E12. NCBI lineage: Bacteria > Bacillati > Bacillota > Tissierellia > Tissierellales > Peptoniphilaceae > Gallicola > Gallicola sp. Sow4_E12. The sequence goes on from NZ_JBQKLI010000014.1 coordinate 61,646, forward strand.
TGATCCTTGATTTCATCGGCGATATCGGAAATTTTCTTTTCCTGAAGCCCTTCTGATATTAATACGATTTCTTGAAGTTTCCCCAATTCTACCCTTTTATTCAATTCCCCTATACTGTCTATTCCTAGTATCCCTGCCCAAATTTCCATCTCGTTATAGACTTGGCGAAGTTTTGGAATATCCCAATGTGTCGGCTCTTCTTCTGGATTATACACACGAGGCAGCAGCAGTAGAAATCCGTCTTCAAACGATTCTAGTTTAAATTTATCGATATATCCGAAACTCGGGATCATAGGACCATAAAAATAATCATAAATGCCGCAGCTGTAATACAGGCTTATAATTTCATAGTCTACTGCATGACTTAATAGTTTATTTTTATCTTCCATATTCTGACGGTCGAATATTTTTTGAGCCAATTTTTTTGGGACCCGCACCTTTTCGATATACTCATCCGCCTGAACAATATCCCACATTTTCTTTTCGATTCTTTTGTAATCAATCTCTCCATTGTAAAGAATTCTTCCAAAAATCTCATTATTCATCGAGTGAATAATTTTCACTTTTGCATCTGGGTAAATCTCCTTCACTGCAATAATAAACAAGAAGGATAATGAACGCAGATAAACCCAATAACCCGGGAGATGAAGCCGTTCTAAAAAGGAAATATTTTTTCCCTCTCCGATTTTTTCATTTAAGCTTACTTCTTTTCCGTCGATAACTGCAGCTACCGGCAGATCTATTTCTGTCTCTAAAAGTTTCAGCACATCTTCTGCTGTACAGTTTTCATCTACATCCTTTGGTATACCTTCTACGATAATTCTCTTCATTATCTCCCCTCCTTGATTTATCCTATCCCCGGGGGAGGGTTCCCCCTTTTTTAAGCTTTATACTCTAATTCTTGATATTCTGGAATTTTATCGAACTTTCTTCTCACATAAGAACACTGAGGGATGATCTTAACCTTATTTTTCCTCGCAATCTCTACTAAACGATCCAGAAGAGTTCCGGCAATAGGCCCTCCCCGATACTCCGGTTCTACATAAGTATGATCAAAAATCCATACACCATTTCCCGTATCGCTGTAAGTGATTACACCAGCTTCCTTTTCGCCATCCAAGGCCACTATTCTTCTCGTCTCTTCTATATATTTATAATCCATGATGTTTGTCCTCCCTTTTAAATCATTTCTTTAACCGATTGATTCCTTCTAATCTTTCTAATACCCTAATTAAGGTGCTGTTCTTCTTTGCAAAGTGGATTCTCGCATATTTTTGAATATTTTCTCTGAAAAAACTAGAACCCGGCACCGCTGCAACACCGATTTTTGTCGTCAGATCTTTACAGAATTCATAATCGCTTTCGTATCCGAATGATGAAATATCCAACAGAACATAGTAAGCTCCTTGAGGATCCGTATGAGAAATCTTTAAACTTGAAAGACCTTGAAGAAGCAGATCTTTCTTTCTCCGATAATCTTCGGCGAGTTTTTCATAATAATCCCAGCCGAACTCCAAACCCGCCACCGCCGCTTCCTGAAGGGGTGCTGGAGCGCCTACCGTAAGGAAATCATGGACATTTCGTATCTTCTCGATAATATAAGGAGCCGCAATTACATATCCAAGCCTCCATCCTGTAATCGAATATGTTTTTGAAAGAGATCCGCAGGAGATCGTCCTTTCTCTCATACCAGGCATAGAGGCAATATATACGTGTTTATGAGGCGCATAGAGTATGTGTTCATAAACTTCATCGGTAATGACAAAAACGTCGTATTTTACGGCTAAATCCGCTATTGTTTGCAGCTCTTCTTTTGTGAACACTTTACCAGAAGGATTGGAAGGATTGCAGAGTATAAGAGCTTTGGGTTTTAATGCAAAGGCTTCTTCCAGCTCATTGGGATCAAAGGAAAACTCCGGCTCCTTCAAAGACACATAAATCGGTTCTGCGCCAGCGAGTATAGCGTCAGCCGAATAATTCTCGTAAAATGGCGAGAAGACCACCACTTTATCTCCTGGATTTGTTACGGCAAGCATCGATGCCATCATCGCTTCTGTACTTCCGCAGGTAACAACGATTTCTTTCTCCGGATCGATCTCCATATTCATAAAATGGGATTGTTTTTTTGCCAGGGCTTCTCTAAAATTCGCCGCTCCCCACGTAACACTGTATTGATGGGGACCTTCCATTGCCACTTCCGAAAGCCGCTGGAGCATTTCTTTCGGGGGATCAAAATCCGGAAACCCCTGTGCCAAGTTTATAGCACCAGCGCTGTCGGAAATTCGAGTCATCCTCCGAATCACAGAATCTGTAAATTGACTGCTTCTATTAGATAATATCATAATTCCTCCTGTAAATTGTCTTTAAAATAGTATTCTTTTGACTTCAAAGTAGCATAATGTTAAAATTAGGGAAATAATTTGTTAAATATCAATAAAGGAGAGTGAGATTTTGTATAGTTTAAGCCGAGAAGAAATTGTGGTTCGAATCATCGCCTCTATAGCAGTCGGCGCTCTCATCGGATATGAAAGAGAAATGAAAGGCCATCCTGCAGGACTGCGGACTCATATACTGGTGTGCATGGGAGCCTGTCTATTATCTTTAATCCAAGTAAACGCTACCTATCAGAGTATTCTTTTAGCCAGAGATCCTGAAGCCGCAAAAGTCTTATCTACGGATATGACAAGAATGACAGCTCAAATCGTAAACGGTATTGGTTTCTTGGGAGCCGGTACCATTATTTTAACGAAAAACAAAATCAAAGGCTTAACCAGTGCTGCATCTATTTGGACGACTGCCGCCATAGGAATAGCCATGGGTATGGGCTACTATTTTATGGGCTCTATCGCTTCTGTGATTATATTCCTTTCTCTTCTCTTGATGAAAAGGATTGTAAACTATCCTTTGATCTATTCTTTCACAATTTATTACAAGGATCAAGATCATTTAATAGAAGAAGTAGAAGCCTATATGACTTTAAAAAAAGCTATTATTATCAATAAACGCTACTCCTACGACATAAGAGACAATATCTTCTTCCACAAAAACCACTATAAAGTAGATCTTCGAAAGATCAGCTCTATTCCCAACTTCTTTTCCCAACTTTTTGAGTTAGGAAATATCGACTCCATCGACTCCACCGATTATGAAACAGACTCAAATGACTAATCTAGAAGAAGTGTGGAGTGTGACAGAGGGGAGCGATGGGTGTCAAGGTAGTTGACGGATTTCTTTTACAATATTTCAACTAATTCTAGAGGTTCATTTGCAGGAATTTGATAGTAAGATCTAAACTCATCATTTTCTTGCA
>NZ_JBQKLI010000015.1:0-53090 GCF_052116305.1 Gallicola sp. Sow4_E12
TGGCGATATCTCACTATCAATAGGCTTTCGCGGCATAAACCGCTCGATCAGGCTGGATGATTGACCACAAAATGATACCCGAGGAATTTACACACTAATATGGACTTGACTCAAGGCGATTTCTAAAAGGGTGACAAGAAGATTACAATTAATAAACAGAAAGGTTACAACTTAATAAATAATATAAAAAATTAGTTTATTGGTTAATAAATTAACTTTAATAGGGTATATATTTATTAGCAGGAAATGCTAAAACATTTTGAAAGAAACGGGAGGGAGTTACATGAAAAAAGTATTAAAATTAACCTTATTAACAGCAATTATATTTCTATTAGGAACAGTGGCTGCCTTCCCGTCTTCTGCCCAAAAGATGAATGTAACGAGAATTGAAGGAAGAGACCGATACGAAACAGCAGTGAAATTAAGCCGATATACCTATATGGCATCTCCTAAGGCGATCGTTGCGACTGGAGAAGATTTTCCAGATGCCTTAGCTGGAGGAAGTCTTGCAGCACAGCTTGATATCCCCATTCTTTTAACAGAAAAAAACAAGCTCAATCCTTTAGTTGAAAAAGAACTAGAACGCTTAGGAACAAAGGAAGTATTTATACTGGGCGGCGAAGGGGCAGTAGGAAAAGAAGTGGAAGAAGAATTAGAAAAAACAGCAGAAGTAAAAAGAATAGCAGGCCGAAACCGCTACGAAACAGCGAATGAAATAAGCAATATGCGTTATGAATACAGAAAAGATAAGTCCATAACATTTCCAGGAGATTTTTATGTATTTGTAAGCGGTACATCTTACCCAGATGCTTTAGCAGCAGCTCCTCTTGTAGGGCAGATTAATATAGAAGATGCGTTAAATGTCTATCTTTTATTAGCACAGCCGGATCAAAATGTATCCGGTTCTACAGTAATCGGAGGACCTCAAGCCTTTAGTTTTCCAGTGGATGGTTATAATAGCGAAGAAGGAAACCGTGTTTACGGAGAAAACCGTTTCAGTACTGCAGTAGAAGTAGCGAAAAGATATCCGATAGACGTTGGCAAAAAAGTCGAAACGATTATCTTAACAAATGGCATGAACTATCCCGACGCTTTAGCAGCAGCCCCACTAGTAAGCAATCGAAATGCAGCGATATTATTAACAAAAACAGGATCTTTACCTAAAGAAACAAAGGATTATTTAAAAGAAGAAGATATCCAAGATGTTATTATTATCGGAGGAGAAAGTGCAGTTTCTGAAAGTGTAGTTCAGGAAATAAACGATATAAAATAAGAGATTTTAATAGAAGACCCCTTAATGCAGATATAAAAATGCTTTAGGGGTCTTTATGCTTCTAAAATTAGGATTGGAGTATAATACACAAAAGTCCTCTTCCTCGAGAATATTCTTTTAGAGATAAATAGAGTTTGAAAACAAAAAGCATGTTTTGTTTCTAAGAAGAAGAATGTTCATAGAAGAAGAAAGGTTTGATATTATTACTAACTAGTGATATAATAAAAGCAAGAAAGAAAGCAGTTTCTTTCAAATAAAAAAAGAGGTGCGTAAAATGAGCGATTTCAGAAAAATTGATGAAGTATTAAAAGGATCAGCTCCTCATTGGGTAGGGAATGGTTTTCGAGTAAAACAATTCTTCCCAAAAGACAGAGGAGAGTCTATCTTTGAAAGAACATCGCCTTTTTTATTATTACATTATAACGAGCCTTATTATTTTCAAGCGACTCCTTTTGAGACAGGAGTAGGTCCCCATCCTCATAGAGGTTTTGAAACGGTGACGTTTTCATTAGCAGGAAAGGTGGAACATGGAGATAATAAAGGAAATACAGGAGTTATAAATCCTGGGGACATTCAGTGGATGACAGCTGGGTCCGGGATTCTCCATAAAGAGTATCATGAGAATGAATTTGTAAAGAAAGACCGTGTTTTCCATGTGATACAGCTTTGGGTAAATCTTCCAGCAAAGGATAAAATGACGGAGCCGAATTACCAAGCGATCACAAAGGATCAAATGGGTAAATACTCTATCCCTGAAGAGGGCGGAGAGGTAATTATTTACGCAGGGGAAGCCTATGGAGTAAAAGGTCCGGCAAAAACATTTTCGCCGATAAATATCTACAAGATCAATCTAAAAAAAGGAACAGATTTTCGCATTCAAGAGCCGGAAGGTTTTAATACAGGATTTTTAGTGATCGGCGGCGAAGTGGAAATCAACAAAGAGGCAACTGTTGAATTTGGAAACTTTGTATTGTTTGATAGAGAAGATAAAGAGATAGCGATTCAAAGTATAGAAGAAGAATCAGAGATTATGGTTTTTAGCGGAGAACCGTTAAATGAACCTGTTGCTGCAGCGGGTCCTTTTGTGATGAATACAAGAGAGGAACTTGTGGAAGCCAGCAGAGACTTTAGAGAAGGTGTATTCGCTTCGCCGATATTTTAAAGTGATAGAAATCAAGAGGTATCTTTCCCGCAGAAAGAACCTCTTTTTTTATGAGCAAAAAAAGAAAGAGGGTATTGTATTCAATAGAAATACCCTTTACAATAGTATTCCAAAATTAAAGTATTTCTAACAATATTATGTTAAAATGAAGAAAATTCGATACAAAAGAAAGGGTGAAAACAGCAGGTATGAAAGCGAAAAATATTGACCTTACTCAAGGGCCTATTGTTAAAAATTTAATTCGGTTTTCGATTCCTTTGTTATTAAGTTCTATACTGCAGCAGCTTTATAGTACAGCAGATCTTCTTATCGTGGGAAGATATGGCGGGCAGAGAGATATGGCAGCGATCGGTGCGACGGGTTCTTTGTCTTATTTGATCGTAGCCTTCTTTTTTGGATTATCCTTAGGAACCTCTATTTTGACAGCACAGTTTTATAGTGCCAAGAGAGAACGGAAACTCTATGAGGTCGTACATACAACCTTTGCCATAGCCGTTTTCGGCGGATTTGGGCTGATGGTCTTAACCTATATTGCTACGCCGTGGTTGTTAAGGCTAATGGCGACGCCTGCGGATATATTTGATAGTGCTTCTCTTTATATGAGGGTGTATTTTTTAGGGGTTATCCCTATGCTTGTCTATAATATGGGTTCAGGAATTCTTCGTTCAGTAGGAGATAGCGAACGGCCTTTCTATTATTTAGCAGCGGCGGCCTTTTTAAATATAGTCTTCGATTTAATACTTGTGAGAGGATTTGGAATGGGTGCCTTCGGAGCGGCAATCGCTACAACTGTTGCTCAGATCGGATCGGCAGTTCTTGTGTTTATCGCTTTGGTGAAGGCGGAGGACAGTTATCGACTGATTCCAAAAGAGATCAAGTTTTATCCGGAGAGTTTAAAAAATATTTTGAGAATTGGTGTGCCGGCGGGTCTTCAGGGAATGGCTATCACTCTTTCCAATGTAGTGATTCAGTCTAAAATCAATCTCTTCGGAACGGACGCGGTAGCAGGTATAGCAGCTTCTTCTAGAATTGACGGATTTATATGGCTGTCGATTTCAACGATTTCCCAAGGGATTACGATTTTTACAGGGCAAAATATTGGAGCTCATAAGTTTGACCGTTTAAAGAGAGGATTTAAAATCGCCTTAGCCATGATTACAGTTGTAACAGGTGTTCTTCTTACACTTATTCTGCTTACTCGATTCCAGCTGATGAAGCTCTTTAATTCCAACCCGGCAGTGATCGAATACGGAGCAAATATGCTTATGATCCTCTGCTCATTTTATCTTCTTTATGCATGGGGCGAGATTATATTAGGATTTGTTCGAGGAGCTGGAAATACAGCAGCGGCGATGATTATAACATTAACCTGCTTTTTGTTTATCCGAGTAGCATGGATTTATATTATGCTAAATCAGGTCTTCTCTATATATACAGTTCTTTGGAGCTACCCTGTAACTTGGCTGATCTATGCTGTCATTTCCGCTGGCTACTTCAAAATGCGCTTTTGGAAAGATCTTCCGGTGAAGTAGGAAAAGACAGGCGTGACTGCTGCGCAGCACAGGCGGCACGCTTAAAGGCGGCCAGGCGGGATCCCTAACGGGACCCAGGCAAGGACCACGTTGCGACCTAGGGATAAAAAAAGAGTGGAGTGTGAAAGAGGGGAGAGGGGAGTTGATGAGGAAAAATGAGAAAAGATTCATTTTTCTGTGTAGTATAAAAGGCGGTTTTGTTATATTAACTAAGATGTTGAAGTTTTCTACGCTATAGTCAGTCGGATATTTTATGAGTAAAAATCTCACCTCAAAATAAAGAACAAAAAACCAGAGGCAGTGATACAGGTATCAATCTCTGGTTTTTTGTTTTTCAGTCTTAAGTAAACTTTTAAGCGATAGCGAAAAAGTTGTCTTTCCCTATAATCTAGTCCCTACAACCTATTTCCTATCTTTTATTTCCTAGTCCCTAAAGCCTACTTCCTTCCCCCTTCTCTCCCCTGGGTTGCGACAGCGATCCCGCCTGGGTGCCAAAGGCAGCCCGCCTGGCCACCGCAGGTGTGCCGCCTATCCTTTATTTAAGTAAACTTTTAAGCGATAGCGAAAAAGTTGTCTTTCCCTACAACCTAGTCCCTAAAGCCTACTTCCTATCTTTCTCTATTTCTTCTAGAATCTCTTTTATACTTTCGTCCATTCGGCTTTCATCGAGACCCCATATATCGATATCGATTCCTTTCGCTAAGAGCATTTTTTCCAGTTCTTCGATCATAATGCCTCTTTCCTTTAATTCTCTAGAGGAGAGTTTTTCTGTATTGTCTCTCTTAGACAATTCTCCACCCCATTCATCTCCTGTGCAGGTGAATTCTACACCGCAGGTGGGGCTGCCGTTGATTCCGACAACTCCAGCGAAGGTATAGCCGTTACGGATATAATTTACTGTTTGGTGGAGGATAGGCTGAAGGAGTTCTCTGCATTTTTCCCGGAAGGCTGGATAGTCGAGCTGTTCTTTGGCAACACTCCAGCGTTTTATTCCAAGCATTTCCATCTCTATACAGGGAAGCTGGATAATTCCGTAGCCTTGTAGAAGAAGCTTGGAAACAAGCGTACAGATTCCAGAAGAGTAGGAAGACAAACCTTCCACTTTTGAATTACAGTTTAAGATACAGTGAGCCAGCAGAATAAACTTTTTTTCTCTTTTCATAGTCGTCACCTCTTTCTATAAGTGTATCAAAACTAGGTGGAGAAAGCTTGATGCATTCTCGTGCATATCGTTATATGTAATAGGGTATACCGGATCTTGTTTCTTTGATATACTTTTAGTGAATCTATATTTTATATTATAATTTTTTGAAAGGAGTAACAAAATGAAGAAGAATTTTAGTACTAAGATGATGGTATTTGCTGCGATATGCATAGCGGTTAATATTATCTTGGGAACTGTTGTAGGGGCACTAAATATTCCGCTGTTGTTTTTAGATACGGTGGGCACTATCTTTGCAGCCGTTACCTTAGGGCCTTTATATGGTGCTGCCGTGGGAGGTCTTACAAATGTGATCCAAGGATTTATTTCAGGACCGAAGATCATTCCCTTTGCTTTGGTAAATATCGTAATCGGTTTAGTGGTAGGGTGGATTTCTATGAAAAAGAAGTTCTCTATTTCTACAGCGGTTATAACAGGGTTGATATTATCCGTAGTGGCACCGCTTATAGGAACACCGATCGCAATCTTTGTATTCGACGGGATTACGGGAGACTTTAATGATGTGTTTTTCGCAGCGATGAAAAATGCTGGATCCTCTATCTTTTCAGCAGCTTTTATACCAAGAGTTGCAAGCAATATTGTAGATAAAGTGATCAGCTGTGTACTGGTGTCTATTATCGCCGCTAAGACGAGAATTCGTTTTGACCGGTAATACATAATTTAGAGAGATCTTCCGATGAAGTAGGAAGAGATAGGTGTGACTGCTGCGCAGCACAGGCGGCACGCTTAAAGGCGGCCAGGCGGGATCCCTAACGGGACCCAGGCAGGATCGCTTTGCGACCAAGGGGAACAGATAAAGATAGTGTGATAGTGTGAAAGAGGGGAGAGGGGAGTTGTGGTGGAAAATGAGAAAGGATTCATTTTCTGGATAGTATAAAAGGCAGTTTTGTTATATCAACTCAGATATCGGAGAGCTTTTTACTCTATAGTAAGTCGGACATTTTCTGAATAAAAATCCATCTTCAAAATTAAGGAGAAAAAACCAGAGATATTGATACAAGTATCAGTCTCTGGTTTTTGTGTTTTTATATATTTACGTTTAGGTGAGAAAACTTTTAAGCGATAGCGAAAAAGATAACTTTCTCTACAACCTAGTCCCTACAACCTATTTCCTATCTTTACCCTTTATTTCCTATTCCCTACAGTCTATTTCTTATCTCTCTACTGGGTTGCGGCCGCAATCCCGCCTGGGTGCCAAAGGCAGCCCGCCTGGCCGCTGTAGGTGTGCTGCCTATCCTTTATTTAAGTAAACTTTTAAGCGATAGCGGAAAAGTTATCTTTCCCCACATCCTAGCCCCTACAGCCTATTTCCTATCTTTACCCCTTATTCGAATTCGTAATGGGCTTCTGCTTTTACGCCTTTAATGGCATTCAGTTTTTCGACCATTTCTTCGATTTCATGTTTCGGAGCTTGGAATACTAAGGTAATAACATTTAGTCCTTCTTTTACTTTGGGTAGTCCAAATCTTCCTTCGACGAAACAGTAATATTCGTGAAGAACTGCATTGAGTTCAGGGGCTGATTTTTGTTCCGTAACATAAATACCTACGATAGATACTCTCATGATGTACCTCCTAATTTGTTCTAGGCTTTTGTTTTCCTAGGGTTATAGTGAGTGTGAAGCAGTTCATGTGCTTTATGAGAATTCGGTTCTCCCAAGAACTCCGCGTAGATTTGTTTGATTTCCGGATTTTCATGGGATTTTCGAATCACATGTTCTTTATCGTCTTTGTAAAGACCTTTCATTCTTTCTTTTCGAAGGTTAGGATTTGTAGAGAATGGCTGTCCGCCGCCTCCTACACAGCCGCCTGGGCAGGCCATGACTTCTATAAAGTGGTAAGGAGAGGTTCCTGCTTGGATTTCTTCCAAGATTTCTCTCGCATTGCCTAATCCGTTTGTGATGGCTACTTTTACTTCGGTACCATCTATATTTACAGAAGCTGTTTTTACGCCTTTATGTCCTCGAACGCCTTCGAAATCTAAAGAATCAGGTTCTTCTCCTGTGATGACTTCGTAAACAGTTCGAAGGGCCGCTTCCATGACACCGCCGCTTGTTCCAAAGATTGTACCGGCACCAGAACCATGGCCGATGATTTGATCATAGTCAGAAGATTCTAGCTCTTGAAGCTGGATTCGGGATTGTTTAAACATGCGGGAAAGCTCTCTTGTTGTAAGTACTACATCGATATCGTTGTTTTGTCCGCTGGAAGCCATATCGTTTCTGCCTCGCTCATATTTTTTAGCGATACAAGGCATAACGCTGACAACGAACATATCCTTCGGATCGACGCCTAGTTTTTCAGCGTAGTATGTTTTTGTTACAGCACCGAACATTTGCTGAGGCGATTTGCAGGAAGATAAATGATCTAGAAGATCAGGATAGTTTTTCTCTACAAAGTTGATCCATCCAGGGCTGCAGGATGTAATCATAGGAAGAGCACCGCCATTATTTAAACGGCCTAAAAGCTCTGTTCCTTCTTCCATAATGGTTAAGTCTGCTGCAAAGTTCGTGTCGATGACCTTGTCGGCTCCAAGTTTGCGGATTCCGGAGACAAGCTGTCCTGTTGCGATCTCGCCAGGGGCAAAGCCAAAGTCGTCTCCGATTCCTACTCTTACAGAAGGAGCTGTTTGGAAGACGACAAATTTATTCGGATGGGTTAAAGCCTCCCAGACTCTGTCAGTATCGTCTACTTCGTGAAGGGCTCCTACAGGGCAGACAGTGATACACTTTCCGCATAATACGCAGGTAGACTCATCTGTTGCTTTGTCAAATGCTTGACCGATACTGTAATGATAGCTTCTTCCGCTGGTTCCGATAGCGTAGCAGGACTGGATTTCGTTGCAGGCCTGTACACAGCGTCCGCATTTTATACATTTTGTATTATCTCTTACGATAGAAGGATTATCCGCCTTAATCGGTAGACGTTCGGTGATATTTTCAAAACGGCTATTATCTACAAACTCATCATTTGTAAGTTGTTGTAGTTCGCATTTCGTGTTGCGGATACAGCTTAAACAGTCTTGAGGATGATCCGCTAAGATAAGTTCTAGGACTGTTCTTCTTGCCATGCGTACTTTTTCAGTATTTGTAAGAATCTCCCCGCGAACTTCTTCTACTTTAGTGTTGCAGGAAGATTTTAATTTCCAAGAACCTGTTTCTTCTACAACGCAGATTCGGCAGACGCCTCTTGCTTGGACTTCAGGATGATTGCAGAGAGTCGGAACATGAATGCCGATGGTTTTGCAGGCATCAAGCAGAGTCGTTCCTTTAGGAACAGACACATCGATCCCGTCTATTTTTAAACTTATCATTTCTTTCATGCGAAAACTCCCTTCAATTCTTCTTCTGTATATTGGATTCGATCGGTAAAGATCGTAGGTCTTTGTCGTAATACGCTTGCCATAGCAGTGGTTGCAGATTGTCCTAATCCGCAGAAAGATGCGAAAGACATGGTTTTTGACAAAATACCGATGGTTTCAAAATCTTTCTCTGTAGCAGTGCCTTCGTCGAATTTCTTTAAGAGAAGGATCATTTGTCTGTTTCCTTCACGGCAAGGTGTGCATTTTCCGCAGGATTCATGGATGAAAAACTCATTTACTTTAATCAAGTATTTGATAAGGTCTACAGATTCATCCGCTACAACAAATGCACCAGTCCCTTTCGATAAGCCTTCTTCTCTTAAATGAGGCGCATCAAAAGGAGTGTCGAACTGCTCTGGGAATACGATAGCTCCAGCTTGTCCTCCTAGATGGAAGAACTGAATTTCTTTTCCTGAAACAGTACCGCCACCTAGTTCTTCATCATACAACACGTCGCGGATAGAAGTTCCCATAGGAATTTCATAGACACCTTTGTTTTTAGCATGTCCAGATAAACAAACCATAATCGTTCCGCCGTCTTCTTCTGTTCCTACAGAACGGAAGTATGCTGGTCCCCGGTCTAATATAATCGGAATCGCTGCAAAGGTTTCTACATTGTTTGTAATGGTAGTCTTTCCGTAAAGACCCCCTTGAGGAAGATGAGGAGGGATAGCTCTAGTTCTTCCCGCATGTCCTTCAATACTTTCTAAAAGACTTGAATTCTCTCCGCAGACATAAGCTCCTGCTCCGCTTATAATATGTAAATCAAAATCAAAACCTTCGACACCCAGGATGTTTTTGCCCATAAATCCTGCTTCTTTTAAATCCTCGATAGCCTTGTTTAATCGCCCTGTAAAGCTTCTGTACTCTCCTCGCATATAGAAGAAGCCTTCTTTTGCACCGAATACATACGCTGCGATAAGCATTCCTTCGAAAACGATATAAGGGTCTTTTTCGATAAATAGTTTATCTTTGAAAGTGCCTGCTTCTCCTTCGTCTGCATTACAAACAAGATATTTTGTATCGTCTTCGATAGCGTACATGTTTTTCCATTTTAAACCTGTAGGAAAACCAGCTCCGCCTCGGCCTAAAAGTTTCGCTTCTATAATTTGATCTATGATCTCTTCCGGCTTCATAGTAATTGCTTTTTTTAAACCGTTAAAACCATGGTTGCCCATATATTCCAATACGCAAGAGGATTTATCGATCGTACCTGATATTAACTCCAGTGTTTTTGCCATACTAAGCCTCCCCGTTTCTGTTGTTATGAAGATTGTCTAAGATTCTAGAAATCTTCTCTTTATCTAAATTTCCGTATACAGTATCGCCGATCTTCATCACAGGTCCGATATCGCAAGCGCCGACACAAGGACCTGTTTCTAATTCAAATAACCAATCATATGTATGTTCGCCGACTTTTATACGAAGTTTTTCTTCCAATATCTCGATTAAAGACTGAGAATCATTCAAATAACAGCTTCCGCAATCGCAAACCTCGATTTTGTATTTCGCTCTTGGTTCAGTATCCAGCATAGAATAGAAACTCATAATATCGTAAAGTTCAATCATCGGGATTCCAGTACGGTCTGAAACGATTTCACAAACCTCTTCGCCGATGTATTTCTCATCTAAAGAATCCTGTATTTCCAGCAATGTGTTGAGGATATTTAACTCAGAATTGTCGTGTTTAGTTAAAATATCGCCAATCTCTTGTCTTTGATCGTCAGTCAAAGATTTATAGACTAGTTTATAGCTCATAACGTTTTCCCTCCAGTGTTATAATTACAATAAGTTTATAGAGAATATTTTAATTTGTCAATTTTTATTTTGTTTACGAATGTTGAAATATAGCGATTTACAGATAATGATTATCATTTAGGGATTGTTGATAATTATTATTTATCATAGTTAAAAGATAGGATTAGCGACCTGGTGTATCTATATAAATATATCGAAAGGATAGAATAATATGTAAATATTTGACAGTATAGCTACTATATACTTTATAATTTTTGTATTACTATTATGAAGGAGGGAGAACGATGTCATATAAAACGTTGATTAGAAATGCTGATATTATTGTAACTTGTGATAATGATGATAATTTATATTACGACTCAGATATTTTAATTGAAAATGAAAAAATAACCAAAATCAATTTTAAGGCTGATGAGGCAGTGAAGGAAGATGTAGATAAAATAATAGAGGGTAAAGGAAAATTAATATTTCCAGGGCTTGTAAATACACACCATCATTTTTTTCAAACATTTGCCAGAAGTTTAGAACAGATTGATTATACGGGTATGACAGTGATTGAATGGCTTGATAAGATTTATCCGATTTTTGAGAAAATTGATGATGAAGTTATTTATTATTCTACAATGACCGCTTTAACAGATTTAATAAAACATGGATGTACAACCGCTTATGATCTACAGTATTGTTATACAAAAAACAGTAGTAAAGAATTAGTTGATCTTCAAATGGATGCGGCGAAAGAGTTAGGGATTCGCTATCATGCAGGAAGGGGAACAAATACACTTCCAAAAGAGAAAGGAAGTACGATTCCTTTTGGAATGCTGGAGACTACAGATGAATTTATTCATGATTGCGAAAGGCTAATCGGCAAGTATCATGATAGTTCTGATTATTCAATGAGTCAGATCGTTATATCTCCCTGCCAACCTGTTAACTCATATAAAGAGACTTTCGAGGAGTCAATAAAGTTGGCACGAAAACATAATACTATAATGCATACTCATTTAGGGGAAGGAGAAAATGCAATTATGGAAGCTCGCTATGGAAAAAGGACATTGGAGTGGTGCTATGATATTGGATTTACAGGCGAAGATGTGTTTTATGCCCATGGATGGGAATTGACGAAAGAAGAGTTTACTTTAATGGCAAAGGATAATATTGGTCTATCTCACTGCCCAGCACCAGCGATACTTGGAGGATTTCCAATTATAAATATGGTAGAGATGATAGAATCTGGTCTATGCATAAGCTTGGGATGTGATGGGTCTGCTACAAATGACAGCTCAAATCTTTTAGATACGATGCGGTTAGCTTACATGTTGCAAGCTTTTTATAACAAAGAAAGGAGAGGGGGAGTTAGTCCGAAAGAAATACTCAGAATGGCTACAGTAAATGGAGCGAAGACCTTAGGAAGAAAAAAACTAGGATCATTAGAAGTAGATAATGGTGCAGATTTATTTATGATTGATATTGATAAGTTAGAATGCGTAGGAGCTCAGCATGATCCATATTCTCTGATTCCTAGGACAGGTGCAGTAGGTGAAGTCAATCTAACAATGATTAATGGGAAAATAGTTTTTCAAGACGGACAACTGTTAGGGATTGATGAAAAAGATTTTGTCAACAAAGGAAAAAAAGCTTGGAAAAGCTTTATGAGGCGAATTTAATTAAATAATATAAGGGAGAATTGCAAATGAAAAAAAGATTAAGTTTAATGCTAGCGCTAATATTATTATGTTCTGTAATGGTAACCGCATGCGGAGAAGGCTCCGATAATGGGAAAGCAGAAGGAGAGTATAAAATGGCACTTCTGTTGTCAGGTCCTGCAAATGATCAAGGGTGGAATGCTACAGCAGTAGAAGGGTTAACTAAGGTAAAGGATGAATTAGGATTTGAAACAGCCTATATGGAAAATGTGCAGTTAGCAGATACAGAGGCATCTTTTAGAGACTATGCAAGCCAAGGCTATAATTTGATTATGGGTCATGGTTTTCAATATGGAGAACCAGCGCTAAAAGTAGCTAAAGAATTTCCGAATGCTTATTTTGCATCTACAGAGTCTAATTCTCAAGGTGAAAATATGGCTTCATATGTTGTCGGTGCAGAGCAAGGTGCTTACATAATGGGATTAATCGCAGGGTCTATGACGAAAGCAAATAAGGTAGGAGTCGTAGGTGGTTTTGAACAGCCTTCTATTATAAAAGAAGTCGAGGCATTTAAGCTTGGTGTAAAAGAAGTAAAGCCGGAAGCTGAGGTTGCGAGTGTTTATATAAGCTCTTTTACTGATGTAACAGCAGGCAGCACAGCTGCGAAGTCTATGATTGATCAAGGAGCTGATATTTTATACCATGTGGCAAATCAAGCGGGTACTGGTGTAATAAAATCTGCAGAAGAAGCAAAGATTCTTGCATTGGGAAATTCATATGACCAAAATTCTATTGCACCCGATACTGTGATTTGTTCAACTGTTTATAATATACCGAAAGTTGTATATGAAGCAGCGAAGCAGGTGAAAGAAGGGGATTTTAAAGGTGGAGTATTTAATCTTGGGATGACAGAAGGAGTTGTAGAGATTGCCCCATTCCACTCATTCGAGGAAAAACTATCAGCTGAAACAAAAGAATTAATAAATAAGAAGATAGAAGAAATAAAGAATGGAAGTTTCGAAGTTCCGATAATTGAAAAGGCTCAATAATAATATCAAAAGGAGAGATTTGAAATGCTGTTGAAGATGGAAAATGTCACAAAGTCGTTTTTCAATAAAAAAGCATTAGATAATGTAGATTTTGAATTAAGAGAAGGAGAAATCCATGCTTTATTAGGTGAAAATGGGGCGGGGAAAACAACTTTAATGAATATTCTATACGGAATATATCAAAAGGATTCAGGTAAAATTCAATATCGAGGAAATTCGATAGAGTTTAAATCTCCTAAAGATGCGTTGGATAACGAAATTGGCATGGTTCAACAGCATTTTTCTTTAGTAGATAATCTTACAGTGTCTCAGAATATCACTTTAGGATTAAAAGAAAAGGGATTTCCATTTGTCAATCGCAAAGAATTAGACCATAAAATTAGTGGGATTTCAAAACGATATGGTTTAGGAATTTATCCAAAGGAATTTATATCCGAACTATCTGTTGGAGAACAACAAAGGGTAGAAATTTTAAAACTTCTTTATCGGAATGTAAGACTATTGATATTGGATGAACCTACAGCTGTATTAACTCCTCATGAGACAAAAAATCTGTACAGTATTTTAAAACAATTAAAAAGAGAGGGGCATTCTATTATAATCATCACCCATAAAGTATCAGAGATCATGGAAATTTCGGATAGGATCACGATACTACGAGATGGAGAGTGGATCGCATCTTTAGAAAGAGGTCAGTTTACAGAAGTAGACTTGTCGAATTATATGATAGGAAGGCCATTGAAGACTGAATTTAATCGTCAACCTTTGAACGATTATGAAGTAGGGGGGCTAGAACTAAAGAATATATCGCTTAAAATGAAAGATCAGTATAAGCTAGAAAGAATTAATATAAAAATAAAACCAGGCACTATTCATGGGATAGCAGGTGTTGATGGCAATGGACAAAAAGAATTAGCTGAAGTTATCTTAGGGATTCATCGACATACGGAAGGAATGATATTGTATGATGATGAAGATTTTAGCGACTATAAAGTAAGGGACCGAAAGGCGAGAGGATTTGGATATATTCCTGCAGACAGGCATCATGATGGACTATTAATGAACATGAGTTTATGGGAAAATTATTTGCTCAATGAGTATGAAAATAAGGAGTTTAGGAAGCACGGATTATTAGATAAAAAGATAATATACAGTAAAACAAAAGGAGTGATTGAAAAGTTTAATATCAAAGCACCGGGAATAGAGAGTCGAATTTGTTATTTATCTGGAGGAAATCAGCAAAAGATGATTTTGGCTAGAGAGCTTAAAGAGAGTCAAAAAGTAATTGTTGCATCTCAACCAACAAGAGGTCTTGACATGGGAGCGGCTGAATTTGTGCATGAGCAGCTAATGCAATGCCGCAATAATGGGGGTTGTATTATCATGATCTCTACAGATATGGAGGAAATAATAAAAGTATGCGATAAAATATCGGTATTATACAAAGGAAAAATAATGGGAACAGTAGTAAACAGCGAGTCATTGGATATATCAGAGATTGGATTAATGATGGCAGGAATTCATGCAAAAAGAAGAGGGGAGAATGATTATGTTTAAGAGATTAGATTTCAAAAAATCAGCTTCTTATATTGCCATTATTGTTGCAGGATTAATGATCTCTTTAATATTGATCCTATTGTCGGGAAAAGACATAGGTTCTGCCTTAACAAGTTTTATGAGAGGGATTTTAGGCTCCAAATATGCTGTTGCTGAAATCATTGTAAAAACTGTGCCCTTGACTTTAGCTGCCTTAGGGATTGGAGTGGGGTTTAAGACAGGATTTACAAATCTAGGCGCAGAAGGACAAATCTATATCGGAGCTATGGCTGGTACAATATTTGCATTATCATTGCCAAGTTTGCCGAAGTTGATTATGATACCAGCATTAGTGATCGTTGGTTTTATAGCAGGAGGTATATGGGCTTTAATTCCTGGGCTATTAAAAGTAAAGTTTAATATCTCGGAAATTATAGTAGGGATCATGTTGAACTATATTTCGATAGGTATAGTTGGGATAGCGCTTCAAACTTTTTTAAGAGATCCTAATAATGCTTTCCCTATGTCAGAGAGGCTGGGAGAAAATTCTGTGTTAAGTATTCTACTTCCGTCTACTCGATTACATAGTGGAATAATTATTGCACTATTATTTGTAGTACTAATTTATTTGCTGATATGGAGAACTTCTACGGGTTATCAAATGAGAGTTTGCGGAGAAAGTATGAGAGCGGGTCAAGTAGCAGGTGTTTCGATCTATAAAAACATAATACTTTCTGCTTTAATCAGCGGAGGTTTAGCGGGAGTGGCTGGAATAATAGAAGTGGCAGGGGTTCAAGGACAGCTAATAGAAGGTTTGTCACCGAGTTATGGGTACACAGCAATTATGGTAGCCTTATTAGGAGCAAACCATCCATTAGGAATATTTACATCAGCAATTGGAATATCAGCATTGCAAGTGGGTTCTTTATCAATGCAAAGATCATCCGATATACCAAATTCTATCGCTACAATTATTTTAGGGATCGCAATCCTGTTAGTGATAGCAAGACCGTCTATAGATAGAATAATATCACTAAAAAGGGGGACTGAAAATGAATGCAAGTAGCATTATTGCAATTTCTGCCTTTTTATATACTGCCTTAAGACTTGCAGTGCCAATAACGTTAGCGGGGATTGGAGAAACTATATCTGAGAAATCAGGGGTTCTAAATATTGGGATAGAAGGGCTGATGCTGATAGGGGCTTTTACAAGTTTCATTATTACCTTCTATACTCAGAATGTATTTCTGGGTATTCTTTTGGGAGTAGTAAGTGGAGTGGTTATATCTCTAATACATGCTGTACTAAGCATTCACGGACGAGGGGATCAAACGGTCATAGGGCTTTCAATAAACTTTTTGGTTTTGGGACTTACAAGCTTTATTTTCTTGATATTTTTTGGTAAATCTACAGAACTGCCATCAATAGAAACGATTGGAACGTCTAGTATACCAGTGTTATCTCAAATCCCTATATTGGGGAAGGTGCTGTTCCAACAGGATATAATCGTTTATTTAATGTTTATTTTGTTGATCGGTTCTTGGATACTAATTTTTAAAACAGAATGGGGTGTTCAGCTGACGGCAGCAGGGGAAAATCCAAGAGCAGTTGATAACGCAGGGCTAAATGTAAATCGTATCCGTTATGTAGTCTGTGCTTTTAACGGAGGAATTTGCGGTTTGGCAGGAGCGTATATGTCTGTTGTGCAATTTGGCTTTTTTATTGAGAATATAACTGCAGGAAGAGGATATATTGCATTAGCAGCAGTAACATTAGGAAGGAGAAATCCTGTAGGAGTATTTTTAGCGGCTTTATTAATCGGGGCAACGGAAGCAGTTCAATACAATTTCCAATCTTCCGGAATTCAAATACCGAGCCAGTTTTTTACGATTTTACCGTATATTGTATCGATAGTGGTTCTCCTATTATCTATCGGCAAGTCAAGAGATCCAAAAGCTCTTGCACAGCCATTTATTCGAGATGAAAGATAGCATAGCAAGTATGAATGAATTTTGTAGAATATAAGATATAATTATGTTATATCTTAAGGAGGTTTTACAAAATGAGTTATTTAAAAATAGGTCAATTGAGCAAATTGTTTAAAATAAATAAGCAAACGCTTCAATATTATGACAAGATCAAATTGCTTCGTCCTGATGATAAAGATAAAAAGACGGGATATAGACAATATAGTTCTAGTCAAATTTATGAGCTTGCAACGATTCGATATCTTAAAAAGATAGGCTATTCTTTAGACGATATATCTGATTATGTAAAATTTAAGGATCCAGATAAGACATTAGAAAGCTTAGAACAGCATTCAGAAATACTGTTAAAACAAAGCGAAGAGCTGCTTAAGATAAGAAAAGCGATTGAACGAAAAATTAATTTTACCCGAGAAAAGTTAATTTATTTAAATACAGATATTACCGCAGTTAATATCTTTCCTAATCGATTCTATCTGCCGATAGAAGAAGATTTACTCTATAGAAGCGACTCCTTTTACTTTTTTCCAACGATCGCGTTTTATGAAAATGAATTTAAATCCTTCGGAGCATATATAGGTGATAGGCTAGAAGATATCAGAAGGGATAGTGATTATAATACTCATGATGGTGAGCTGAAAGTTATCCCTAAAGGTAAATATTTATATGGTTATCATGTTGGGCCTTATGAAAATATAATGGAAACAACAGAGAATATGAGACAAAAGTATGAAGATTTATATTTAGATGATAAATCTGTAAACTTCAATATTATTGACCAATTTATTGAGACCCAAAAAGAAAAATACATAACAGAAATTCAGATAAAAGTGTTAGAAGATTAAGTATAAAGGAAAGTTTTTAAAATGAAATAGGAAAAGGAAAGTGAATAATAATTCGCTTTCTTTTTTTGTAATAAGAAACCCTTTCACTTTAAATTTTCATATAGGAAAATTCTTCTTTTGATAAACGTTACGCAACATTATGCATCTTGCTATTACTACAGTGATATTATAATATAATGTCAAGTTATTAACAGATGGAAAGCATTAGATTTAAGAGCTTTAATTAGGGAAAAATCAAAGATAATTTAAAGGGTATATTATAGGAGAGAATATGATAATCGATTTTCATATGCATGAGCGTACATTTTCTTCAGACAGCAAGATGAATTTGAAAGAAATGGTGCGGGAAGCGAAGAGAGTGGGTTTAGACGGGATCTGTATTACAGATCATGACAAGTACGGATTAGCGGATTATGCAAGAAAGATTTCTGCTCAGGAGGATTTTCCTATCTTTGTCGGAGTAGAGTATTTATCTATCGAGGGAGATATTTTAGCTTTTGGGATAGACGAATTGCCGAAACCGCATCTGGAAGCACAGGATTTTATCGACTGGGTAAATGTCAGGGGCGGTGTTTGTATAGCGGCTCATCCTTTTAGAGGAAACTCTAGAGGGTTGGGAGAAGATCTTTTAAGAGTGAGAGGTCTTGCCGGCATAGAAGTTTTAAACGGAAGTTCTACAGAAGAAGAGAATAAAAAAGCTTACGAGTATTGCAAGATGCTGGATCTTCAGCCTATCGGAGCCAGCGATTGCCATAATTTAATTGCCTTGGGACGCTATGCCACAAAAGTACCTTCCGATTGCAAAACGGTAACAGACCTTGTAGAGGCTTTAAAGAATGAAAGATGCGAGCCGATGGTATTGTCCGGATATACCAGTTATGATTTTGATGAAAAAAATAAGGACCAAGAGAAGTTTAATATCCAGATAGAAGAAAGACCTTTTATTCGGATGTAGAGGGGTAGACTCTGATTGTTTGAATCATAGGCAAAAACCTTAAGAATCTAGGCGAAATACTTGTCGATACAAAGAAAATATTTTTTTATAGTTCATATGAAAAATATTCAGTTTTGATTTGCATTTCTATAAGACTAAGAGTACAATTATACTAATCGCTGGGAGAGCAGAAGCTGAGATGCGCTATATGCGCGGATCCTTTGAACTTGACACGGGTAATGCCGTCGAAAGGAAGCAAAAAAGATGCCTTTTTTTGCACTCCTCGGGGTGCTTTTTTATTTGCTCGGCGAAAAAAGGAGGAATTTTAAATGAATAAAAATTTGAGAAAACAGTTGTGGATGGCCTTTTTGATTGCGCTGGGTTTTGTGTTGTCACCGATACTTCGAGTACCTGGGATGGCTCCGATGCAGCACTTTATTAATGTAATTGCAGCGGTTACTGTAGGGCCTGCGGGAGCTTTTGTTGTGGCGCTTCTTATTAATATTATGCGGATGATGTTTTTAGCCATTAGCCCTGTGGCGATAACAGGATCGGTATTCGGAGCGGCACTATCTGGAATCTTTTTTGTGAAGATTAAAAAGCCGTGGGGAGCTGCCGTAGGGGAGTGGATCGGAACAGGAATCATCGGTTCGTTATTGTCCTATCCTGTGATGGCTCTTATTATGGGAGTTCCAGAGATCGGGTGGCTTACATATGTACCAGGTTTTCTAGCGGGCACTTTATCCGGAGGACTTTTAGGTCTTTTCTTTGTACATATTATGGCGAAGAAAGAATTTTTTAAACAGATGATGGAAGAGGTGTTAAAGTGATCGAGTTATTAAGGAAGAAAGAGCCTCTAGCCCATCTTTTAGTCCATGATATGGTGAAAGCTGTTTCTGCCAATAGTACGCTTGTACTCGGAGCAAGTCCTCTTTGTGCGGATAATCCGGATGAAGTGGAAGAGATGACGGGAAGATCGGATCTTGTCTATGGAAATTTAGGAAGCAATACAAGGGATCGCTTAAAGTCTATAAAGATCGCTGCAGAAGATGCAATGAAACGAGGTATTCCTTTTCTATTAGATGTTTCAGGTACAGCAGCCTCTGCACATAGGCGTTCCTATGTGTATGATTTGGCGAAGGAAGGAAAAATTACGATCCTTAAAGGAAATGCTTCTGAAATTATTGCTTTATATAAGGATGAGAATACTGCCCGGGGAGTTGACTCGGAGACGGAATCAAAAGAAGCGGTGGAAGCAGGGATTCATTTAACTGAAAAAACAGCTGAAATTGTATGCATCACTGGAAAAACAGACTATATTACAGACGGAAAAAGAGTGACTGTTTTAAAGGGCGGAAGTTCAGATATGCCTAAGGTTACAGGAACAGGCTGTATCGGATCTCTTTTGACAGGGCTATTTTCCACAGTAGAGCTTTATGAAGGAGCTGTATATGGCATGGGAGTCAATGCAGTTTGCGGAGAAAAGGCCCTTCGAAGCTTACGAGAAAAAGGCCTAGGAATTGGATTTTATTATGCTGCCTTTATAAGCGCTTTAGAAGAATTAAAAGAAGAGGATTTGGCTGATTTAGAGAGGGAGGAGTTTAATGTATAAAACAAGGGAGAAGGGTGTTTATCTAATAACGGACAGCAGAGGACTTTCGGAGAAAGAGTTTTACGAAAGAATAGAGACGGCCTGCAGAGAAGGAATCGCTTTATTGCAGCTTCGGGAAAAGGATAGTTCTACAGCAGAGCTTTTAGAAAGAGGAAGGAAGATCAAAGAAATAGCAGGGCATTACGGCACTCCTTTTGTAATCGACGATCGTGTAGATATTGCTTTGGCAGTAGGCGCCGACGGGGTTCATGTAGGGGCAGACGATATGCCTGTTGCCATCGCCCGCAGACTGTTAGGTCCGGGAAAAATCGTTGGTGCTACAGCAAAAACAGTAGAAGCGGCGAAAAAGGCAGAAAGAGATGGTGCTGATTATGTAGGCGTAGGAGCGATATATGATACTACAACTCATGCAAATCCTGTTCGAACCTCTGTAGAGACACTTGCAGAGATTAAAAAAGCTGTAGATATCGATGTATTTGCCATCGGAGGGCTTAGGGCGGAAAATTTGGATATCTTAAAAGGAAGCGGTGTGGATGGAGTTTGTGTCGTGAGATATCTTATGCAGTCGGAAGATGTGGAAGGAGATTTAAAGAGATTAAAGGAAGCGGTTGAGAAGATATAGAGATAAGGAAAATGTGTAGTGTGAGAGAGGGGCCGATCGTTTCTAGCCAATCACAGAAGGACGCCGTCATTGGGAAACGAGTGGCGTGAGCTAGACCTAACTTGATTTTTGTTTTTTGAAAACTTAGTAGGTCTGGTGCAACTCGTTCTCCAAATGTGTTTTTTCATTTGGTTAAGAACGATCTGCTGACCTGCTGTCAAATCAAAATGCCTGATTTGAGCTAGGGCTTCAGAGAGTGAAGTTGTGGAAGAAACATAGAACTTGTTTCTTTTTAAAGGAAAGCGGAAAATTCGCTTTCCTTTTTTTGAAAGGTATTGTTTAGGCGGATAGTATTCATAGGAATCTGAAAATTTTAAAATGGATGGTCATTTAATCATCTCTGAGTGCTTTTAAAGTCGATGGGACGCCAGTTTATGAGGAAAGGATAGATCTTATTTATTTCTAAAGTGTTCTCTTGCAGGAACTGTTTCATAATAAGCTTTGTGCCATCTTTATCAAGGAGAGTGTATTGAACGAAATCGCCTAGATATTCTATGGACTGGACCTTTAAGGGGGAGCCTTCAGAGGAAAGTTTTATATCTTCCGGACGGCAGTAGAAGCCCTTTTTTATATTGGACTGGCCGATAAAGTCGAGGGCAAAGGCTGAATTTGGATGGAGATAGAGGTCTTCCGGGGAGGATTTTTGAATGAGTTTTCCTTCATTCATCAGCATGACTTCATCGGAGATAGAGAAGGCTTCGTTTTGATCATGAGTGACAAAGATCATTGTAACGCCAAATTCCTGCTGAACTTGCCGGATTTCTTCCCGCATTTGTTCTCGAAGTTTTGCATCAAGATTTGAAAGGGGTTCGTCTAATAATAAAAGCTTCGGCTTGATGATAAGACTTCTTGCCAGAGCAACCCGCTGCTGCTGTCCTCCGGATAATTGAGAAGGATATTTCTCCCCCTCTTCTTCAAGATGAACTTTGTTTAGGAAATCGTAAGCCATATCCCGTGCTTCTTTTTTTCGGATTCCTCTAAATTTTAAACCATAGGCTACATTTTCATAGACTTTCATATTCGGAAAAAGACCGTAGGATTGAAAAACTGTTGCCACTTCCCGCTCTTCTGGCGAGATAGGACTGATATCTTGTCCATTCAATAATATAGAGCCTTGATCCAATTTTAGAAATCCTCCGATAGCTCTTAAGATAGTTGTTTTCCCGCAGCCGGATGGGCCCAGCAATGTTAAGAGACGGCCTTCTTCTAAGGAAAAACTTACATTGTCTACGGCTGTTTTTTCGCCGTATTTTTTCGTAATATTTTTTATTTCTAAAAACATTTAGATCCTCTTTCCTTTAATAAGTTTCCGGGCGAGCAGATTAATACTTAAAGTCAATAGAATGATTATTGTTGCAATAACGGCTCCGATACTGTATTTCCCCGTTTGTATCACGTCGAACATTACAAGAGTTGCTACCTTCTGACCGGGATAGACAAGAAAGATAATAGAGCCTATTGTGGTCATAGAAGCGGTAAATCCGTTTGCGAAAGACATAAATAGACTTCCCTTTGACTGGGCAAAGAGAGCATCTTTTATAACGGCGAGATGATTTCCCCCGAGGTCTTTGATAGAACGAATCGTATCAATATTGAGTTCAGAGGCGGCTTCCGTTCCCAACTTCGAGGAGAAGGGAAGTGTTTTAAACAGCATATTTAAAACGACGATAGCAGCTGTTCCTGTGAAGGCGAATGGCGGATTCTTAAAGGCTAAGATATATCCGATTCCGAAGAAAGAGCCGGGATAATATAAGGAATCGTAGCGATCAAATCAATCCAGTACATAAATTTCTTTTTTCGTATGATTAGATAATAGCCGATCAAAAGACCGATAATGGCAGCTAAACTTCCTGCAATCAGAGAATAGAAGATACTTCGAAGGAAGGTGCCTGTAATATAGGGACTGGAATCTATAAAGTTCTGGAAAGTAAAGTAGGGTGTTCCCATATAGCGTTTTGTGAAAGCGGAAAAAAGAATCGCACCATAATTCAGCAGAATCCAGAGCAGAAAGAATAAAGAAATACCCTTTGTAATAACAGCAAAGAATCCTTTTCTTTCTAATTTTATAATATTGCCGCTAACCTTGCCTTCGTTTCTTTCCGCGTAGATATGTTTTCGATAGAAAGAAAAGGCAATCAAGGAGGGGATAAAGAGTATTGTATTTAACACAGCCGCATAATGGATATCGCCGCTTGAGATCATACTAAGATACGCTTCTGTCGCCATCGTTGAGAAGTTTCCACCGATAATGGTAGGTGTACTGAAGTCCGCTAAGCTCCGAATAAACGTAAGCATTGCGATGACCACTATGGTGTTCTTAATCATAGGGAGAATAATATCCAATATAATACGGTCGGAATGTGCACCCAGATCTCTTGAAGAATAGATGATTTCGTTATTGATTTTTGAAATAGCATTTATCGCAAGCAGGGTATTTATAGAAATAAAACCGATAGACTGCATCAGGATAATGCCCCACATGCCGTACGTGTTTAACGTTAAACCTAATAAATCATGGGTAATAAATCCCCGTCTTCCAAAAAGCTCGATATAAGAGAGGGAAGTGACGAAAGGCGGAGAAATCATGGTAATCAGAAGAATATTTTCGATTCGCTTTCGATTGCCGAAAAATACTGCATACACAGCGATTAAGACTGCGGCGATCGTGGAAAAAACAGTGGTTAAGATCCCTACCTGCAAAGAATTTTTAAGGAGAAAGGAATCTTCAAGAAAAAATTTTCGAAAACCAGAAAAATCAAGCTGTCCTTCTATAAATAAAGCTTCTGAAAATACAGAGAGGAAGGGCAGAAGAATAAAAAGGATTACGGAAAGGACAATTGTAATAAAAAGCAAAGAGTCCAGTTTGGCAGAAGTATTGTTTTTCATAGAGAACCTCGTAATTGATATTGTAGTTTCGAATTCTAAAATAGCCGAAGAAGAGAAAGGAAGTCTTTTCTTAATCGGCTATTTTTATATTATTTAGTTTCTTTATTAGAGGTTAATGCATTCCATTTGTCTAATATTTCAGTTCTTTGTGAACCAAATGTTGATAGATCTTGCTTGATCAACTTATCTTTTGGAAGACCTAAATCATAACCTTTAATATCAGGAACTACCATTTGTGCTCCGTCTTTACCGTCCAATCTAGCAATCATTTCCATAGCTTCAGGAGTAAACATGAAGTCTAAGAAAGCTTTTGCAATATCCGTGTTTTCGCTGCCTTTGAAAATAGCAATGCCTTCAGGAACCCAAGGAATTCCGTTTTCAGGATAGACAACGGTCAGATTGTTTTCTTCTGCAGCATCAAAGGCTGTTTTGTCTACAGGGATAATTCCAACTGCAAACTCGCCGGCAACGGTCTTTTCTTGCGGATCGCGACCACGCTTTCCGTAAAACGGTATATTTTCATTTAGTTTCTCTAAATAATCCCAGCCTTCGTTGCCGTACATATCAAGAAGACCTTTTACAGCCGCATAATTTGTTCCAGAAATAGCGGGACTGCTCATAATGATTTCCCCTTTATATTCTGGTTTAATGAGATCATCCCAAGATGCAGGTGCTGTCAGATTTTTTTGTGCTAAAACATCATTGTTGGCGATAAAGCCTACCACTGTAAGTCCTTTTGAATACCAGTATCCTTCAGGATCTTTGTATTCTGGAGCAACTTCCTCGGAACCTTTTGCAGTGTACTGTTCCAAAAGCCCGTCGGCCTTTGCCTGCATAAAAGAGTCCAAACCGCCGCCAAACCATAAGTCAGCCATAGGTTTTCCCCCTTCAGCTTTGACTCTGGATAAAACTTCCCCAGAACTCATAGACAAGAATTCAACCTTAGCACCGGTTTCTTTTGTGAATGCATCAAACAACTCAGCGTACTCATCGCTTGTGGCAACCACATTCATCGTTTTCCCTTCAAACTGAGCGGACTGATTTGTTTCAGAAGCTTGTCCGTCAGAAGTTTCCTGAGTGCTATTGTTTCCGCAAGCCGAAATTGTAAACATCAGTGCGAAGATCAATAATAAACGTACAAATTTTTTCATAATATCCTCCTTATATCCTCTAGAATGCTATAAGTGTATCAAAACAAAGGATGGATTTCATTATGCAACTTGGTAAAATGAACAGAAAGAATATTTATCGTTATACAAATAAAACTATACCGATCGAGGAAAATCTGTTATACTATTGTTGTGATCTCTTTATCCTTTATCATTGTAGAATCATCTCTAGAGTAAGGGATGATTAAAAGTCTATTTACTTCAAGTGAATACAATAAGTATTCGATCATGGTTTGGGAAATAACAGAAGCTTATAAAGCTTTTGTATTTCAATATTAGAAATGGAGACAAGCGCAGTTATAAAGAGGCTTTCAGCTATATTCAGATAGAGGAAGACTTTTACAAGGGTTGAGAGATAGTTTTCTTGAAGATTTCTTATTGGAACTCCTCTTGCATCACTTTAAGGAAACTTCTCCAATTCATAACTGCGTTTTGCTTCTATTTCAATATTCCAGATCTCCCCTCAATACATAGTAAAGGATAAGCAAAGACTCTCGTTGGGCTACGAGGGTCTTTGTTTTTTTGTCTTGTTCTAATAGATTAGAATTTGGTTTTCGGATTGCAGATTTTGTATCGTAAGCTATACAGACCCGGTGAAGAAGGGAGAGTTTTTAGCGTATTTATATACGATATAGTTAAGTATATAAAAGAACTGTTTTATTTTAAGCCCTAGTATCTGATATTATAGAAGGTAAGACATGTAAATTATAGAAAACGAACTTAAAGGAGACTTTCAATGAAACTTATTAGATTTAAGGATAAACAGGGTAATATCGCTATTGGGTTAGAAAAAGATGATTGCGTAGTGGATTTGAAGGAAATTCATTTAAGTAGACAATTTACAGACTTGAATGAGTTTATAGCAGAGCATAATGAAGAAGATATCGAAACCCTTCAGGATTTTAACGGTTACAAGGAAGGGGAGCCCCTTGATGAGGTTGAGGTTTTAGCGCCTTTCAAAGCAACAGTTCATGATGTAATATGTGTGGGTCTTAACTATAAGGAACATATCGAAGAATCTCGAAGCTCTGCAGCAGAAAATGCAGTATATTTTTCGAAGCGTTCAGAAGTGATCTCTGGTCCGGAAGATGAAGTGCTTTTGGATTTAAAGGTTCAAAATTCGATGGATTATGAAGCAGAGCTTGCTATTGTTATCGGAAAAAGAGGTAAAAACATTTCCGAAGAAGATGCCTTGGATTATATATTTGGATTTACGATTTTGAATGATTTTACTGCGAGGGAGCTTCAACAGAAGCATGGCCAGTGGTTTAAGGGAAAAAGTCTGGACGGGTTTACGTCTATCGGACCTGCTGTCGTTTATAAAGGGGATTTTACCTTTCCATTAGAACTTGATATCGAGTCTCGGGTAAATGGAGAAGCTCGCCAAGGGTCGAATACACGTTTGATGATAAGAGATATCGGAAGGCTGATTTACGAGCTTTCCCAAGGAGTTACTTTAGTGCCGGGGGACATTATCGCTACAGGTACGCCAAAGGGTGTAGGGATGGGCTTTACTCCTCCTAAATATTTAAAAGCCGGAGATACTGTGGAATGCGAAATCGAAGGAATCGGCGTTTTAAGAAATACGATAGTATCGGAGTAGATAAAAGGGAATGAGGCTTAGATAGAGAACTTTTTTCGAATAATAGATATGATTTTACCTGTATTTATTATTATGGGTATTGGTTTTCTAGGAAAAAAGGCAAGGTTGTTTTCGGAATCTTTTTTAATGAGCGCAAGCCGATTAGTATTCAATGTTTTTTTGCCGATCAATCTCTTTATGAATATTTATAATGCCGAGGGGATAGAGCAGGTAGAGTTGCCTTTGGTCTTATATTGTATTTCAGCTCTTATAGGGATCGTCATTGTTTTTTATCTTATCTATCGTAAAATGGGTTTTCCTTTAGAAGAACGGGCGATCATGATTCAGGCCTTATCCCGATCGAATATTGTGCTTTTTGGTTTATCTCTTGCAGGAAATTATTTTAATGCGGAAGCTTTAGCCCTTATTAGTATTTATATCGGGATAATATCTGCCTTTTCAAATGGCTTCTCGGTGCTGATCTATGAGGTGCTTTTAGGCGGGGAGAGAGGGTTTGATATTTTTCGAATTGTAAAGGCAGTTTTAAAGAATGCGGTTTTTATAGCAGCTCTTGCCGGGATTTTCGTAAATATAAGCGGAGCAGATCTTTATAAGCCTTTATGGACTGCCGGCAATGATCTGGCAGGGATTGCATCGCCTTTGGGTTTGATCTGCATAGGCGGGACGTTGAATTTCGATTCGCAAGAAGGCGAACGAAGGGCTCTTTGGACAACGGTTGTGTCCAAGGCGGTTATTATTCCCGTTGTGATGCTGAGTCTTTTCGTTTCTATAGGGGTAAGAGGCCCGGAGCTTTTTGTAATGATGATTATATTTGCAGCACCCGTTGCAGTAACGACTCATGCTATGAGTGTAATATATACTTCAAAATGCGAGCTCTGCGGAAAAATCATCGTCTACACGACCCTTTTAAATTCTCTTACGATATTTTTGTCTATGTATCTGTTAACAACTATGGGTTTACTATAGGATCCAGCTTTTTTCGGGAATTTATTGATCCTTGAGGAAAAGAGGGTTAAAATAATAATAGCAATTTATTTTATAAACTAACATACGGAGGAATAACATGAGTACTGTAACGATATTTGATCACCCGCTAATAAAGCACAAGCTGACTTTAATCAGGGATAAAAACACAGGGAACAAAGAGTTTCGCCATTTAATAGAGGAAGTAGCTACTTTAATGGCCTATGAAGCGACAAGGGATCTTCCTTGTGTAGAAATTGAAGTAGAAACACCTCTTGGAAAGACAATAGGCTATCAAATCAGTGGAAAGAAACTTGGAATTGTGCCGGTTCTTCGAGCGGGTCTTGGCATGGTGGATGGAATTTTAAATGTTATACCAGCAGCGAAAGTAGGCCATGTAGGCTTATATCGCGATCCGGAAACATTACAGCCAGTTGAGTATTACTGTAAGTTGCCGAAAGATGCTTCTGAGCGTATGATCTTTGTATTAGATCCGATGCTTGCAACAGGAGGTTCAGCATCTGCGGCAATTCAGTTCTTAAAGGATAGAGGCGTTACAAATATTAAATTCCTTTGTATTATAGCGAGTCCTGAGGGAGTGGAAGTGCTTCAAAGAGAGCATCCGGATGTGGATATTTATGTAGCTGCATTAGACGAAGGGCTAAACGATCACGCTTATATTGTTCCTGGATTAGGAGATGCAGGAGATCGTCTGTTTGGTACGAAGTAGGGGAAAGATAGGCGGGATTGCTATCGCAACCCAGGCAGGATCCCTAACGGGACCTAGGCTTTAGGCAGGACCGCTTTGCGGCCTAGGGAAAGGATAGAGGAAAGATAGCGGGTTTTTCTCTTCTTTAGATATCGATTACTATAGCGAGGTTTTGGTAGGAAATAGTTATAGTGATAAATATTTAGAGAAACGAACAAAACGAACGCCTAGTCCGGTATAAAATTTTAGATAAAAAAGAATCCTGTTTTTTTAACAGGATTCTTTTTTTGTTTTCTATAAAATTTTTTGAGCTTTAGCGAAAAAATATACTTTCCCTATACCCTAAAACCTATAACCTATTCCCTACTCCCTACAATGTACAACTTATTCTACGTCGATTTTTCCGCCTGTATAAGAACCGTCATCGTAGTTTTCGTTGAATTTTAATTCGTCGGAAGAAAGTCCTCGTTCTTCCAGTCTTTCTTTGATAGCTTCTTTGTTTTTGTTTCTTTCGAATGGATTAATCGTTTCTTTTATTCCATCAACAATCTCGTACCATTTTTTAAATGGAATGCCTATACCGATTTCGCTTGGCACCCAGTCAGCTACCAGTCTTGTTCCTGGACATAATAATGAGATGTTGATATCTTCGCTGTTATAAGGATAAGTTGTTAGATCTTGGCATACTGCCTGAAGACCTACTGTTCTTAAGTTTGTAGTATATCCGTTGTGATAACCGTGTCCTTGGATGATACGCATTACATTGTAAGAACTTCCTACTACGATGACAACATCCGGTTCTGTATCATAGTTTTCAAGAGGCATTACAGCGATACCGTAAGGTCTCTCTTTCATAAACATCATGTCGTCGTTTATTTTTTTAGACGTTTCCACGTCTTTATAAATACCTTTTTTAAATCTTCCTTTTCCGCTGGCAATCGGATCGGGAACGTCTGTGAAATTAAGAGCGAAGGCGCCGTTTGGACAGCCTTGGTTTTCTTTTGTCAGTTTCATAGACTGGCCTTTGCTGGCAAGCTGTACGGAGTTGCAGTATGTTACTTTACGATCTCTTTGATCTACTTCGAAGTTGTCGAAGGACTCTTTATCGAAGAAGAATTTCACTCCGACTGGTTTACGATCTAAATCAAGATAAGATTCGATTTGTGATACACTTTCTTTAATGTTCATACAATAGATCCCCCTTTTTATTTTAGAGCTGTTCTGATCTGCTTTGATTATATCAATAATAGGATAAGACATGCGAGATGTATATAAATGCATATCAGCTAGAAATAGCTGTAAATAGGAATGAGGGGGAAGTAAAAGAAGGTAAAAAAAAGTAAAAGAAAGTGTAGCCGATCGTTTCTAGCTAATCACGGGAAAATATCGTGATTAGGAAACGAGTGGCATGAGACCTGCACCCAAATCAAAATACCTGATTTGGGCTAGGGCTTCAGAGTATGATAGAGGGGAGAGGGGAGAGGGGAGTTGAGGAAGAAACATGAGGCTTGTTTCTTTGGGATAAGAGAATACTAGAAAACTGCTTAAAAAAAGTGGAGAACTCAAATGAAAGAGGAAGGGAAGGAATTTATAGGTATAGTTTAGTATGGGCTGCAATAAAAAAAGGCCTATATTTTTAATATATGGCCTTTTTTAGAGGGTATTTTTATAAGAAATCTTCTTTTTCAAGAATTTCTGTTGCATTTAGTACATTGGCTTCGCTGACCATTACGATAGGTCCGGTACAGCCCATGCCGCTTTCAGCATAAATTTTATTTTTCCATAGAGCTTGCACAGCATCATCTAAATCAAGAATATCAATTCCTGAGATAGAGCCTGTTACGACTTCTTTGGGAGGTGCTTCTGCTTCAGCTGCTTCTTCTGATGCTGGTTTTTTTGTGTTTAAAGAATCAATAACGGCATCGTAGCAATGTGAATTTACTTCTGTATATTCTTTTTGAACTTTGTCTTTGATGTTTCCTAAAACAAGATCATACGCGTATTTAATCGCATTGGCAATAACTGGAGCGCCAGAGGCTCTTGAAATGATTAGGACAGTACGATTGTATCCTTCTCCGATTCCAGGGCCATAACCATAGCCTACAGATTCGTAGCTTCCGCCGGTAGTAAAGGCAGAGAACATTTTCATTAGGATATTTCCAGTTAAAGAGTCTGTTACACAGACATCTGGAACGCCTTGCAATACGTCGTTTCCTCTAAGGACAGCTCCGCCGTCGCTTCTTTTGGACTCTGTATATTCAAATTCATATCCGTTGGCCCTCAGGTTGTTAAGGGCTTTTTCTACTTGTCGGGCACCGTCTACATTTAAGATTCCAACAGTAGGGTTTTCTTTTCCTAAAGCTTTCGCCACAGTAATACCGGCTACAGTATTTCTTACCATGCTTTCCACTCTATTCATAGAGCTTGAGCCTGTTGTGGTAGCGATAAGCATTTCTTTTCCGATACCTGGGGTAACAACTCTTCCTATAGTCGAAACGCCGATAGGGAAGTTGTAGTGCATAGTAATGCAGGCATCTAGATACTTGGAATCCAATAATTCTTCCATTTTCTTGTGAGCAGCTTCATCATCATCTGCTTCAACCAGTTCAAATTCTGTATCTGCTTTTGGGCCTATCAGGACAATGTCATAATG
The DNA here is from genome assembly GCF_052116305.1 of Gallicola sp. Sow4_E12. NCBI lineage: Bacteria > Bacillati > Bacillota > Tissierellia > Tissierellales > Peptoniphilaceae > Gallicola > Gallicola sp. Sow4_E12. Next base: position 30,559 of record NZ_JBQKLI010000015.1, read on the forward strand.
AGGAGACTTGGCTAAAGATGCTGCTTCCAGCATGTTTTCAACGCCATGTTCGCTTCCTGAGATTGTCAAACCGATCTTCGGTTTTTTAGCAAAAGAACCGCTTTCGATACCATCTGCTATTTCCAATAGGGCTTCTGCAATAATATTTTTTGACATATTATAACCTCTATTCTTGAACCATGTTTTCAGCTAATTCTCTTAAAGATTCACCTATAATTTTCTTGATTTCTTCTTTTGAAACGCCAGATCCTTCTTCAGCTGTGCTTCCATCGTTTCTTTCGCAGATTAAGGAAACACCGTCAAATAAGTTTGTCATTCTTCCTAAGAATAAGCTTCCTTTTCCAACAAGCATAGCTCTGTTTTTGTCGCCTGTAGTCATGTCATCAATCATAAATCCAACATAAGGCACTCCGGATGGAATATGTCCTTGGGTAGGAGCCCAGCCTGGAATTCCCTTTGCATCAATAAGATTTTTTAATTCTTTCTTTTCAATATCGCCGCGTTTTACAGCAAGAGCTGCAATCATTTTATAGTTGGCTTCAGGAACATTTCCAGCTCCTGCAGGTACTGTAATATCAGGGTTCTGCATTTCAACAGAATAGGTATCTACATCTGTAATTTTTAATCCGGCTTTGTCCAGTCCGTCGGTAATAAGGGAAGTCATAACAGCTTGAGGAGAAGATCCTGTTCCTACATTGTGCTTTCCTGTGATATCGGTACGGATGATTGGGCTTTCACCGTCGTTTTCAGATACAAGTACTGCAAAAGCGCCTAATACATCTTCAAGTACTGGAAGATCTTTTTTTACATGGTCTTTCGCATTCATGCCAAGTTTTGCAGTAGCACCGCCGGCTACAACTAATACGTTTTTGTAAACGCCTGCTTTTACAAGGGCTGCTGCATGGATAAGAGAGTGTAAAGGCGCCGCACAGAATCCTCTCGTATCGGATCCAGAAGCATTGGTAAGATCTACCATTTCTGCGATGGATTTTGCAAAGTTTCCGCCGCCTCTTTGGTTCATATCTCCGCAGGCTTCTTCTGAACATTCTATAACATAATCTATTTCGTCTTTATCAACAGAGGTAGTTCTTAGTAATGCAATGGCTGCTAAAACACCGGAAGCTTTTACGACAAGGTTTTCAAAGATGGTGTGAGCATTTAAGTTCACATCGACATCATGGGCTTGCTTTACAATACCCACTAATTTTCCGTCTTGGTAAAGCCCTTCTGCTTTGTGTTCGTCTAGTAAGTGTTTGTCGCCTTCTACATCATAAGGTTTAACTTTCGCGAAACGATCTGCTAATTCAGGATAGTTTTTTTCGATTTTAGGTTTTATTTCGTTTATAAATTCTTCTGTTAATTCTACTAATTCAAAAGAATCACAGATTTTCATAGCTGCTATAAATTCGTCTTGAGGAGTAATTTCTCCGAATTTTCCTTTTCTTTCGCCTTTATATTCCTGTTTGCACCAAGGCATTTCATAATTCTTTAATTCTTCAGGTCGTGCGTTTCCAATATATACTTGGTTTGGTAAATAGTTGACAACATCTTCATAAGATCTAATGTGTTTATCGATTTCTTTTAAGAAGTCTGAATCGGGGTTTACGATTCTTTCAGTTGAACAAGTTGTTCCATTTTGAACGATCATATCCGGTGTGTGAACAAGCACGTATCCGGCGTTTTTCATAACAGGGAATGACATAAAAAACCTCCATTTTTTATAATTGTGGATTCTGGCTAATCAGAATCCACAGTTATTTTCTAAATGTTAAAATATTGTTTGATCTTGAATCTTAGTTTCTAAAGCAACTAGGGCTTCATCGACTAATTTTCTTCTCAAAGCTTTTTCTTCTTCTGGATCTAGTGCAGGATTTCCTAATGGATGTGGAATCGCTACAGTAGGTACGATTCTGTTTGCGCCTACTGTTAAAGAGATAGGGGCGATTGTACATAAGTGAACTACAGGAAGTCCTGTGCTTTCAATTTCTTTTACCATTGTTGCACCGCAACGTGTACAGGTGCCTCACGTTGAAGTGAGTATAACTGCATCTACTCCGTCATTCACCAACTTTTGCCCGATTTCGTGAGCAAAATGTTTCGAACTGGCAACTGCTGTTCCGTTTCCTACAGTACTATAGAAATTATCGTATAATTTTCCGATTTTGCCTTCTTTTTCAAGATCTCTTAATACATCTACTGGAAGAACACGATCTGGATCTGCGTTTGCATATACTGGGTCGAATCCGCCGTGAGCTGTTTCAAAAGTTTCTTCTGTAAGATCATCGACTCCGGCGATAGAATATTCTCCATACTTAGAAGCAGAAGAAGATTCGATATGATCCGGATTGCCTTTTGGAACAATTCCTCCAGAAGTTACAAGAGCGATTGTAGCGTGCGCCATATCTTCGATGGCAAAACTTGGAGAAACTCTGTCGAATGTAGGCATAGGATATTCTGTTTCATAATCTTCGCCTGTAATTTTTTTAACCAGCATATCTACTGCTCTTTCAGAACCGCGTTTTTCAGCGAAATAGTTTACACGTACGCCTTTTGAGATATAGTGTTCTTCTTTTGGTCCTAAGATTTCTTCCCCAAGGGCAAGTTTTCTAGCCAGTTCTGCCATTTTTGGAAGTGCTTTTCTCATACCTGATGCAGAGTTTGCAGTTTCGATGATATAAAGATCTTTTTTGAACATATCTACGCCCGGGTTTTCAGGATACATTCCTGTAACAACAGGTATTTCCAATTCTTCTTGTACAGCTTTGGCAATACTTCCTGCAGCCACACCATAACGTCCTGCGTTAAAAGAGGGACCAGCGATGAACAAGTCAGGGTCAAAACTTTTAATCATATTGATTAATTCTTTTGTAGTTTCTTCCATATTTTCGTTGAAATAACTGTCTCCGCAGACTACTGTGCCGACAACTTCAAAACCTTCTCCTAATTTAGTGTCTAATTGTTTACTTACTGGAGGCAGTTCTTCTGCAATGAAAGGCTCGATGTCGGCTTTTTCTTCGCCGCCAATCCCTGCGAAAAATTGATTTATATAGTGCACGACTTTTATATTCGCCATATTATTATTCTCCTAATGTTCTTTCTCTATTAGTATTTACTGTTTTCTTCTCGGATGCCTTTGATTTCTTCAGCAATTTCGTCTACGTCAAGGACCATTTCCATCATACCGATTTGATCTTCGTAAACGTCTTCGTCAAATAATTCTTTCATTTCTTCTTCTACTACGTGATAAACGGCAAGACCTAATTCCACTCCTGCTAAAGGACCGGCAAATGTAGGATCGCCTGCTGTAACTGTTTCAGCTGCAAGACCTGCAGACTCCGCTTCGGATGCACCAAGAATAACCACAAGATTTTCAGGGCTGTATTTTTCAGCCGCTTCTTTCACTCTCTTTTGGTTTTCTAAGTCCATAGCGCCCGCGCTAGTTCAGACAAAACACTCTGTAGATGAAAATACTACTTCTGTATTTGGAACGGTATTAACACATTCCTCAATAGCAGGAGCAGGGATTCCATCACGATCGCCAACGATAATGATTTTTTTATTTTCTAAAACGCTCATAATTTCCTCCTTCTATTAATATTTACTGTTTTCTTCTCGGATGCCTTTGATTTCTTCAGCAATTTCGTCTACGTCAAGGACCATTTCCATCATACCGATTTGATCTTCGTAAACGTCTTCGTCAAATAATTCTTTCATTTCTTCTTCTACTACGTGATAAACGGCAAGACCTAATTCCACTCCTGCTAAAGGACCGGCAAATGTAGGATCGCCTGCTGTAACTGTTTCAGCTGCAAGACCTGCAGACTCCGCTTCGGATGCACCAAGAATAACCACAAGATTTTCAGGGCTGTATTTTTCAGCCGCTTCTTTCACTCTCTTTTGGTTTTCTAAGTCCATAGCGCCCGCGCTAGTTCAGACAAAACACTCTGTAGATGAAAATACTACTTCTGTATTTGGAACGGTATTAACACATTCCTCGATAGCAGGTGCAGGGATTCCGTCTCTGTCTCCTACTATAATGATTTTTTTGTTTTCTAATATACTCACGATATTCCTCCTATGAATATTGATTAATAAGTTTTTGCGGATAGATAATTGAAGCCGGTTTCGTTAGTAGCTCCAGTAATGGCTTGGATTTCGACTTCGATCGTACCGTCATCTTTTAAAGAATCTTCGTTTCCGCCGGCAATAGTGTTGACGACTTCGATATGACCGATGATTTTATCTAATTTTGGCAATTGAATAACTTGGTTTGCATTTCCACCGGTAACTACTGCATTTGCTGTTGGATCTGCATCGGCTAAGGATTGAGAAGCTCCGTCTCTTCCGGCATATTCGTCCGTTACAATAACTGTTTTTATTCCTTTTCCTTCGATTTTCTTCGTATTCATAATAAGATCGGTATCTGGATTTCCGAAACCTTCTTGAGAGACGATAACAGCATCTACGCCAAGATATCTTACAAGTTTTGCAGTCCAGTTGGATGATCGTTCTTTATCCATTAGATATACGTTTTCGTTTGTGATAACAACTCCTACGAAGTTATAATCTTTACCATGACGAGCATATAAATCTTCGATAACACCATTGTTTAAGTGAACATAAGTGGGGTTTTTGTCGCAAGCTGATACACAGTTTCCGCTGACAATCGCTCCGTCCATAATCTCTGTAGGGTATAGGAACGTTGGAACAATTTGTTTTCCGTCTACACCGTATACATAAGTGTCATGAAGAAGACCTTGTGTTTGAAGCATATATACATAAGCTACTTTTGGAAGATCAGGGTACTCATGAATTTGTTCAAGAAGGGGTTTTGTTTCATAAACAGTTGTTTCATCTGGAGTTAATTCTTTTGCTAATTCTCCTAGATACGTCGCTGCTTTGAAGCCTACTAAACGAACAGCTCTTTCATGATCATGCTGTTTTAAATCATCAACAGGTTCACAGATGATCACAAGATTGTTTGTTTTTGAGAAAGGTGTGTATTTGGCGCCTTCTCCAGTCATATCGATAATACCTTCTTGGAAACCTACGATTTTACCGGTAGTAACTACAGCCATTCCTTTTAAGGCGTTTGTTTTGCCTTCTCCGACTGTATCGACTTTGCCGATAACACCAGGGAATATTTCGCCAGGACCTTCTACTTTAACTCTTGGTTCTACAACGTCTTTGACAGGTGTAATACGTACACTCTCGCCAGGTCTCGCAATATCGAATTCTATGGATTTGATATGCTCGTCTCCGCTGACAGCGTCTAATAATTCTTCTTTATTTACATAAAGTACGCCGTCTTCAATTTTCGATGAATCAGCAAATTGAATATCCTTTATAAAAATTTTGCCTAATTCTAATCGCATTCTATACCTCCGTTTTAGTTCATTTATTTAGATAAGCTGCAGAGAAGGTGAAGATGATTCTGCGCCTAGTCTATTTGTATTTGTGACAGTTTTAGCCAAGCTGTAAAAAAGTCTGAAAGCGTTTAACTGTTGAAAAGACAACACCGTTATTTTAATAAGTAAATAACGAGTTCATTTATGAATATTTTAATAAAGGTTAAATTATTATCATGAACAGGTAAAAAATAAATTCTGCAACTTTTATTAAGTTAAAATATTATCAAAATACTGTAAAAAAACAATTTCACATTCTAGCAAGAGTATTGTCGATTAAATCTTTATCGACAACTTGGAAATCCTCCAGTATTTCGTTGGTCCATTTTATATTCTTGTTAATCTTGTAAAATTTTGTTGCTGTTTCGATCGCTTCTTCAATCAGCTCGATAGAAGTAAAAGAAATAGTATTTGCTTTTTGGATCACGATCGTTCGATAGATCGTTTCGTAGGGTTTTACACTTCCGTAGAGAGGATGGGTTAATAATTCGTATCCTAAATGAAGATAATCTCTAGTCTTTTTCAAAATTCCGATATAATCCATATCTTGAAATTCTACTTCGTATCTGCCAGTGTAATTTTTGAACATGGGATTGTTTGTAATAATCAGCATTTGTCACCCCCTATAATAAAAAAACAGAAAGATAAGCACGCCTCATCTCTCTGTCGAATTCTTCAGATTGTAGTCCAGTATCAGTCCTTTTACCTGAGAATTTCAGAGATTTTTTTGGCTAAAAATTTCCTTGTCCCTTCGGTTTCGCTATACGAATCTCCCGATACTTTCATCCTAAATGTATTCAATTTTAAACACTATAATTTATTTCTTATGTTCTGAGTTCATAGTATCATCTCATTGAAAAAAGGTCAACGAAATAGATATAAAGTATTAAAATTAATGTCAAAAAATAAATAATCTCAAAAAAATACCGAGTGTATTTGTAATTCAACACGATGAAAACGATATCACAGATGTGTTTTTTATAAGAAAATTCTTTTTAAAGGCTGTTTTTTTATAGAGATACAAAATCCCTTGAATCGGTCAAAGAAATTAATGTGGGTGTTCTTATCAGATAGCAGTATAAGAAATATAATTTTGCAGCAGGGAGGAGGTTTTGTTTTTAAAAAGCAATGCGAAAGGTTAGGAATTTTTAAGGTGTATTATCTCTAGCGAAATGTCTTAAAATAAAATATTTGCAAATAAAGCTGAATTTTTTTATAATAACGGGGTAATAAGTAGCTAGAAAATATAAACATATTACATCATAAAAACTTCCTAGGTTTTTACATAATATGCCTCGAATATAATTATTCGAGGCATATTTATTTGCGGGAAAATAAAATCTTCCCGCATTAAAAAACAAAGAATAAAATTAGAGAATAGGGAGATATTGCCTTTGCCGTTATGTTAATAAAAAGATAATATTTACAGCTAAAATTTTGAATGATAGAATAGAGAATATCCTGGGGGTGGATGAGTGCTGGTGTGCTCTCTGGTCTTCAAAACCAGCATGAGGGGTTAGGAGCCTCTTGGGTGGGTTCGATTCCCACGCACTCCCGCCATTACATATAACTTTCGCGAAGGAGAACCTGTCGCGGGGGAAAAGGTTATAATGAGACAGAATATAATTGCAATTTACATAGAAGGGAGGAGTATAATATAAATTTGAAAACGTTTTAGCAATTATAAAAAAATAGAATAGTAGATATTCAAAGATGGAGGACAATATGGAGTTGTTTATAAGTATAGTAAATTTTGTCAATCGTATAATGTGGGATTATGTTCTTTTATTTGCTTTACCCGCTGTAGGGGTAATCTTTACTTTGATGTTGGGTTTTCCGCAGATTAGAAGATTTCCGGCAGCATTAAAGCAAACCTTCGGCAGGGTGTTTGACAAAGAAGAGAATGCTAGAAGAAGAGCTGCTGGAGAGATTTCATCTTTTCAAGCACTAGCAGTAGCAATTGCAGCGCAAGTTGGAACAGGTAATGTTGCCGGAGTTGCGACGGCGATTATATCAGGAGGTCCTGGAGCGATTTTCTGGATGTGGCTTGCCGCATTCTTCGGAATGGGCACAATATTTTCAGAGGCGATTCTAGCTCAGATCTTTAGAACAAAAGATGAAGACGGAAATTTAGTCGGAGGACCTGCCTACTATATCAGCAATGGTTTTAAACACAAAGGTTTGGCGAAATTCCTTGCAGCTTTCTTTGCGATAGCGATTACCATTGCATTGGGTTTTGTAGGAAATATGACTCAGTCAAACTCTATCGCATCATCTGTAAATGCAGCGTTTGGAGTACCTTCTATAGCGGTAGGAATTGCAGTGGCAATCCTCGCAGCATTAGTGTTTATCGGCGGAATTTCAAGAATTGCATCTTTCGCAGAGATGGTAGTTCCGATAATGGCAGCGGCTTATATCGGTCTTGCTATCGTAGTAATGGTTAAGTTCAACGATCAGATTATACCAACGATCTCATTGATTTTCTCGGAAGCTTTCAGTACGAAAGCGGTAGCCGGCGGTGCAGCGGGAACGGTTATGAAACAAGCGATGCGTTATGGTGTTGCAAGAGGTCTATTCTCAAACGAAGCCGGTATGGGTTCTACACCTCAAGCCCATGCGACAGCGAATGTTGATCATCCTGCAGAGCAGGGGTTAACTGCTATGGTCGGCGTATTTATCGATACAGGCCTTGTTTGTACAGCGACTGCATTAGTAGTAATATTAACTGGTGCAAATGAAATCCCTGGTCTTAATGGAGCCTTAGTAACTCAAGAAGCTTTTTCTATTGCCTTTGGTACTTTCGGCAGAATGGCTTTATCTGTTTGTTTAACATTCTTTGCCTTTACAACAGTGGTCGGCTGGTATTACTTTGGCGAAACCAATGTGAAGTATCTTTTCGGCGACAAAGGCCTTCTTCCATATAGAGCCATTGTAATCATCTTTATCATTTTGGGATCATTATTTACCGATATCGGTTTAGTATGGTCTATAGCAGATATGACAAACTCTATTATGGTATTACCAAACTTGATCGGTCTTCTTGTTCTTATGAAGTATGTTCGAAATACATCTAAGGATTATGATAGATGCAAGGAATTGGGAGAGATCAAATACGATTACAAATATGAATAAAAAAGTATTAAAAACCTGTTTTGTGAAAATGCAAAACAGGTTTTTTTGTTGGAGAAAGAAGCTGCATAGATGAGATAACAGAGAATAGAAAGGATTAAAATGAAATCCTAGAAAAAAGCTATATTATTATCGGCAGAAATGGTACATTAGAAGAAAGACAGAGATGAAATCAATAAGAATAATGAGGATGAAAAAGCTTAAGAAGTTTCTGCTGAAAAAATTTCAAGAAGCTGTTAAGGATAAAGAGAGAAAAGGAGGGAACATGAACAAAAAGATAATATTTAAGCTGCTGATAGGGGCAGCGGCTGCCTTTTTTTTTTATTCTTCTAGGAATTAATAATCATCTGAATGTGGTGCAGTATCAAATACAAGATGAAAGAATAAAGGGAAATATGAAAATTGCTTTTATTTCGGACTATCACAGCGAAGACTATGGAGAGAAGCAGGAGAAACTCTTGAAAGCCCTAGAAGAAGAACATCCGGATGCAGTCTTTTTAGGAGGCGATATTTTCGATGATAAGAAACCTTATGAGAATGTATTAGAACTTCTAGAAGGGCTGAAAGGAAATTACGAAACCTATTTTGTTACGGGAAATCATGAGTTTCGCCTAGAAAATACGGATGAAATAAAAGAAGTAGTAAAAAGTTATGGGATTCATGTTTTAGCAGGGGAGACTGTGCCCTTGATAAGAGAGAATCTCGGCGTTGATATAAGCGGTATCGATGATGAGGATGCGGGATATGAAGGTTTTTATCAGCAGTTTGAAAAGGCGGAAGAAACAAGACGAGAAGAAGCGTACTCTATTCTTTTAAGCCACCGCCCCGAGTATTTCGATTATTATGCCGGAAAAGGCTACGATCTCGTATTGTCAGGGCATACCCATGGAGGTATCTGGAGAATTCCGAAGATCAGCAACGGCTTTCTTTCCAGTGAAAGAAAGTATATGGGCGGAAAGTACCAAATAGAAAATTCGAATTTAATCGTAGGACGTGGTTTGGCGAAATGGACAGGAGTGCTTTTTCGGCTATATAATCCGCCGGAACTAGTCGTTGTTTTACTGGAAGGAAAAGATTAAAATAAATATAAAAATATGCTGAAGCAAAAGCCTGATGTTTTTCGAGAAGCTCAGGCTTTTGCTTTTTTGAGATAAGAGTTTTAGTGGATATGCAAAAGTTAACAACTTGACCTATAATATTTCTGCGGTATAATGGTCTCACAAGTTTTTATCAATTTTTAAAATGACAATAAATTAACACAATATTCTCCCTTTCTTTTGAAAAGATAGGTTTTTAAGGGATGAAGGGAGATTGGAAGAAGAAAATGCAGAGTATTATCTAGTGGAAGTTGAAAATTTTTTCATCTCTTTTGAAGAAATCTTAACAAACTTGTTCCACAATTAATTTTGAAGTTCGAACCGCTATGGAAGAAATAATTAGAGCTGGTAAAGCTTTCAAACTATTTTTGGAGAAGAGGTCAAAGATAGGAAAGTCTTAAAAATAAAAAACATCCTTAAGGAGGATACTATGAACCCAATGTTACAAAAGCAAGTTGATTCAGAGTTTATGACTCAAGAGCAGGCTGAGGTGATCCAAAAAGCCGTTGATGCCAAAGATTCCGTTATTGCATCCGGACACAGATCCGCTGCTGTACGACCTTTATTAGCCACTTTGATGGCTATGACAAAAGGATTCAACACAAAAAAGATCAAAGAGCTGGAAGATATTACAGACGATGCAGACTATCTATTATTGCCGGGACTTGCTGTTGAGAATTTTGAAGAATATGTACAAAAATCTGTGGAAGCAAAGCCTTCTCTTGTTACAATTAAAGAGCCGGAACATCCATATTCTATGCTTAAAATTATGAAAAAGGCTTTAAAAGCAACTGGAAACAAGGATAAAAATGTCTGGCTGTTAGAATGCCGAAAAATTGACAATGTTCCTCATCTAGTAGAGATCCAAAGAGTGCATTATGATGAAAAAGGAAAAGTTGCCTTAGATAAACTAGAATTTTAAATGCAGGACAAAAGGGATAGTCTGACTATCCCTTTTTTATTGAGATAATTTTATAAAAATAACAGAGGGAGGACTTTCATCTAGAAAAAATATTAGTTTAGCCCTTTCCAGCTATACAATTTCCCTTTTTCCTATATAATAGAGAGGACAATAATTAGAAAGACAGGGGATGGAATATGAACTGGAAGCGAATGATTACAAAAACATTAAAGGTATTATTAGGTCTTTTTATTGCAGGGATTGGAACGGCATTTTTATATGAACTGGGGTGGGGAAGCAATCCTTCCGCCACGATGATTGAAGGAACATCCATCTTTTTTAATTTGAGTTATGGATTGGCTGGGATTGCGATTAATATCGTTTTTTTGATACTGCTCTTTATCTTGGATCGGAAACTTATCGGTGTAGGGACAGTTCTTACAACTTTCTTTTTCGGCTATTTTATCGATATCGGCGCATTTATTATATCGCCCTTAAGCGTGCCGGAAATGGGAATTGTTTTAAAAGCCGTTGTTTTAGTTGTCGGCTGTCTTTTAACAGCAATAGGCTTAGGATATTATGTAGGGCAGTTTTTCGGAGCCGGAGCAATGGATGCTATGTCGGTTATCCTTCATCAAAGATGCCATATTAAATTTTCCTTCTGCCGCTGGGGGCTTGATATTCTTATGATGGTTTTAGGCGTTTTGATGGGGGCTTCTTGGGGGATTGGAACTATAGGAACCATTCTGGTAACAGCACCGATTATGGAATGGATTATTGATCGAATTAAGAAAAAAGAACAAGCAGAAAGTCTAAACTAAACCCGCCAAAGCGGGTTTTTTTGCAGGATAAAACTTTGACTAAGAGGATATATAAAAGTTAAATATAAATAAAACATATAGTAAACATATAAGATATAGTGGTGCAATATTATGAAGTTTCGTCTATAATAGAAAAGTTGAAAATAAATAATATAGAGGAGATGGAACATGAGTTTTAGAAAAGAAATTGCAAAGACGATAAAGGTAATGCTGGGAATTTTATTGGCAGGGATAGGGACGGCAATATTATATGAGTTGGGATGGGGAAGCAATCCTTCTGCCACTATGATAGAAGGATTATCTGTCTTTTTTAACCTTAACTATGGAGTATCCGGGATTATTATTAATATGATTTTTATTTTGATGCTGTTGTTTTTTGATCGAAAATTGATTGGAGTAGAAACTGTTTTGATCACTTTTTTCTTCGGCTATTTTATAGAGGCGGGTGTTATCCTTCTATCGCCTTTTGGTATTGCTGAAATGAATATGACGATAAAAAGCATTATACTTGTGATCGGATGTGTGTTAACAGCGATCGGACTAGGATATTATGTCGGACAATTTTACGGCACAGGCACTATGGATGCGATGTCGGTTATATTTGCAGAGAAATGCCATATTAAATTTTCTTACTGCCGATGGGGGCTTGATATTTTAATGATGGTATCAGGAGTTTTCATGGGGGCTTCTTGGGGAGCGGGTACCATTGGAAGTATTATTGTAACAGCACCGATTATGGAAATTATTATACATAAACTAAAAGAAAAAGAGCCAGCAGAGGTTTTAGTGGAGCAGACGTTATCGTAAGCTCTGAAAAGAGAATGGCTGCCTTTTATAGAATAAAAAAGGAGGCGGGAAAGAATATGTTCCCCGCTTCCTTTTTTGAATTCATTTATCTTTTTTTGTTACCAAACACGCCTCGTGCCATTTCTCGTCCTAATTCTCTTCCAAAACTTGAGAGAGCGCTTCCTATGACCCGCTCAAGGCCCATAGATTTAGACCGTCGGCCTCGTTTTTGTTCCGAAAAGATCCCTTCCAATATGGAACCTAAGCCGTGGGGAGCTTCTTTTTCTGAAGGTGAGTCTTCTTTGGCAGATTCTTTTTGCTCGAGAGCTTCAAAAGCGGAAAAAGAATCTATATCTGCAGCATATTTTTCGTATAGTGGAGATTTTTGTACATAAGACTGCAGCAGTTGGGGATCCAGACTTCCCATAGCACTTTTCGGCGGATAAATCACCGCTTTTTTTGCAAAGGAAGGCGTACCGTCTTCTGTCAGATGAGATAGAACTGCTTCTCCTACAGATAAATTTGTTATCGTCTCTTCCACGTTGAGGCTTCCATCATTTCTAAAGGTTTCCGAAATCTTTTTTATAGTTTTAAGCTCTTTAGGACTGTAGGCGCGAAGACCATGCTGTATCCTGTTTCCCAGCTGTGAAGAAATAGAATCTGGGATATCGGAAGGATTCTGTGTGATAAAAAATATGCCCACTCCTTTAGAGCGGATCAAACGGACGATCAGCTCCATTTTTTCCCTTAGAATCTCAGCATCTTTTGTAAAGAGAAGATGAGCCTCATCGAAAAAGAATACCAGTTTCGGCTTTTCCACATCTCCTGCTTCCGGCAGTGTTTCGTAAAGTTCGCTTAACAGCCAGAAAAGAAAGGTTGTGTACAGCTTGGGATTTAAAAGGAGCTTTTTAGAAGACAGGATATTAATTATTCCATAACCGTTGGAATCTGTTCTTAAAAAGTCTTCAATCTTAAAATCCGGTTCGCCGAAAAAGAAATTTCCTCCTTGATCTTCTAAAGAAATCAAAGAACGAAGGATAGCGTTAATAGACTGTTTTGAAATATTGCCGTAAGTTTTTGAAAGCTGCGAGGAGTATTCCGATACAAGATGAATCACCGCCCGCAAATCCTTTAAATCCAGCATCAACAGATTTTTATCATCTGCAAAACGAAAAACAATCTGCAGAATCCCTGTTTGGATGTCGTTTAAACCTAAAAGCCGGGCGAGATGCAGGGGACCCATTTCGCTGATCGTTGCTCGGATTTTTGTTCCCTCTTCTCCATAGAGATCAAAAAATTCTACGGGATAATGTTCGAAATTCCACTCTTCTTCGCCGATTTTCGCCAGCTGTTTTTGGACTGGGGCTGTATTTTCTCCAGGGGATGCAAAATTAGAAAGATCTCCTTTTACATCGGAAAGAAAAACAGGTATTCCTTTTGAAGAAAGCTCTTCGGCTAAAACTTTTAAGGTGATGGTTTTCCTGTGCCTGTGGCGCCGGCAATAATACCATGGCGTGTCAGCATAGCAGCAGGAATGGAAAGACGTTCCCCATTGGACACTGCAAATTCAATAAATTCCATAATATACCTCGTTTCTATAGTTAAATTCATTATATAAGATCCTAAAGAGGATTAAAAGATAAAAGAAGTGTGGGCGATCCTTTCTAGCGAATCACGAGAAAGTATCGTGATTAGGAAAGGAGTGGCATGAGCTAGACCTAATTTAGGTTTTTATTAAACTTTAGCAGGTTGGTGCAGGTCATTCTCCAAATCAAGGAGTTTTCATGTGGCTAAGAGCGATCTGTTGGACTGTTGCCAAAGCAAAATGCTACTTGACTTAAAGAGGGATTCAAGAGGGGAGTTGTGGAAGAAACATGGTGCGTGTTTTTTTGAATAGAAGAATAATTGCAGCAGAAGATAAAGAAAAAATAATATAATAAAAATCGGATTTTATAAAAAATATATTGAAATGATAATTAGAATCAATATTAGATGAAATTAAGTTTAAAGTCGTTATGCGTGGGTATAATAAACACTGTAGGAAAGAAATCGGAAAAATAATAGAACTTAAAGGAGAATTAGAATATCATTAGTAGGCAAAAAAATTGAAGAATTTAAAGTACAAGCATTTTATAACGAAGATTTTGTAGAAGTTACTGATCAAGATTTATTAGGAAAGTGGAGCGTACTAGTATTTTACCCGGCAGATTTTAGTTTTGTTTGTCCAACAGAATTGGAAGATCTTCAGGCAGAATATGAAACCCTAAAAGGTCTTGGAGCTGAAGTGTACTCTGTATCAACAGATACTCATTTTGTTCACAAAGCATGGCATGATACTTCAGACGCTATTAAGAAAATTGAATACTATATGCTAGCAGATCCAAATCAGCTGCTATCTAGAAATTTTGACGTTTTAGACGAGGAAGCTGGATTATCTCAAAGAGGTACGTTTATTATTGATCCAGACGGTATCGTTCAATCTGTTGAAATCAGTGCAGATGGTGTAGGAAGAGATGCCAGCATTTTAGCAGATAAAATTAAAGCAGCACAATATATTCGTAAAAATCCAGGAGAAGTATGTCCTGCAAAATGGAAAGAAGGCGGAGACACATTAACTCCAGGTCTTGATTTAGTAGGAAAGATTTAGGTGAAAATATGTTAGCTCAAGAAACAAAACAACAATTAGAACAATACCTTGGGTTATTGGCAAAACCGGTTGTTTTCGGCATGAGCTTAGGAGAAGATGAGAGATCGAAAGAGCTCTCATCTTTCTTGACTGAAATTGCGGATATGACGGATAAAATCTCTTTAGAAGAGAAGAATCTTCCGTTAAAGCCAAGCTTTGCCATCGACCGGGATGATTTTGAAAGCGGAATTGTTTTCGCAGGGGTACCTTTGGGACATGAATTTACTTCCTTTGTCCTTGCACTTTTGCAAGTGGGAGGTCGTGCTCCAAAAATTACGGAAGAACAGGCGGAAAGAATCAAAGGGATTTCTAAGAAATTAGATTTTATGACCTTTGCCAGTCTCAGCTGTACAAACTGTCCTGATGTAGTTCAGGGATTTAATATTATGGCGGTACTAAACGAAAATATATCTCACACCATGGTAGAAGGGGGCATGTTCCAAGATCTTGTAGAAGAAAAAGGAATCATGGCTGTTCCTACTGTGTTTTTAAATGGGGAAGAGTTTACAAGTGGACGCCAGAATCTAGATCAGCTTTTAGATTTAGTAGCTCAGCCGAAAGATTCCAGTGCTTTGAATGAGATTGAACCTTTTGATCTTCTCGTTGTGGGCGGCGGACCGGCAGGGGCAAGCTCTGCGATCTATGCTGCAAGAAAAGGAATCCGTACTGGAATTGTCTGTAAGGAATTCGGCGGACAGGTAAATGAAACCTTGGGAATTGAAAATATGATAGGAATTCCTTACACAGAAGGACCGAAGCTTATGGCGGAAGTTCGCAACCATGTAGAACAGTATCCTATTGAGATTATAGAAAACCAAATGGTTTCAGGTTTAGAGAAGGATGGAAAAGACTGGAAGGTTGTTTTAGAAAGCGGAGCTGTTCTTCATTCTAAAACAGTTGTAGTTGCTACAGGAGCCCGCTGGAGACAAATAGGTGTTCCTGGGGAAGATAAGTATCGAGGAAAAGGGGTAGCTTATTGTGCTCATTGCGACGGACCTCTGTTTAAAGGAAAAGATATAGCCGTAATCGGCGGAGGAAACTCTGGGGTCGAAGCCGCTATCGACTTAGCGGGTATCGCAAACCATGTAACGGTAATGCAGTTTTCAGAGCATTTAAAAGCAGATAATGTCCTTCAAGAACGGTTAAAAGAACTGGAAAATGTGGAAGTTATCAAAAATGCCGAGACTACAGAACTTGCAGGAGACACGGTAATACGAGGTCTTCATTATAAAGACAGAGTCACAGGAGAAGAGAAATCTTTCGATGTAGATGGAGTCTTTATCCAAATCGGACTCATTCCCGACACGGAATGGCTGCAAGGAATCGTTGATCTTAATGAAAGAGGAGAAATTATAATCGACGGCAGCGGAAAAACCAGCGAAGAGGGGATCTATGCTGCAGGAGATTGTACAACAGCTGCCTATAAGCAGATCGTCATTTCTATGGGAACAGGCGCTACTGCTGCTTTAGGTGCTTATGATTATTTGATTCGTAGGGGATAATTTTATATAAAAAACTGGATAATCTGGTTTTAGATTAAAAAGACAGAGAAAATCATATCTTTTCTCTGTCTTTTTATATTTTATCAGGAGTAAACCCCATTCAAAGGGAGTTTCTCTATTTTGTTATAGAAAGCTTGAGCAGGATTAACAAAATTGTATTCAGTTCTTCTGAAGTTTTTTATGAATTATCTTCCTGTAGTAAAAGATACAATATCTGTTTTTTCTGTGATTGCATTATCTTCTACAAAAGCGATATAAACATAGTAGGTTTTTCCTTTTGCCAGTCCCTTGATGTGGGCGCCTTTTCGATTGTAGTTTACGTTATTGTATTTTTCAAAAGAGCCTGTTTCTCCAGTTTCAGAAAGAAATACTGCGTATCCTTTTCCGTTTGGAGAGAGGATATCGAAGTTTATATTTGCTTGATTCTTTTTCGATTCGATCTGTTTCACATCGATTTCTTCCGGTTCTTGGATTGTCAAAGAGAAAGGCTGTGTAAAAGCTATTCCTGTTTCGCTTTTTAATTGAGCTCGAACATAAGAGTTGACTTGGTCTTCATAATCGTTTAAGTCAATTGTATTTCCAGTAGCGATTACTTTGCCGTCAGCAATCCATTCTACAGTAGTATAGTCCTTTCCTTCAACAGACAGGCTGTTTTCTTTTTGGTCAACAGAGATATTGCTGATCGAAGGAGTTGCCTGATCTAAAAGATATGTTGTAGAGCTGTTTCCGCTTCCAGGCATCGGGTTTCCATTTGGAAGGGTTGAATTAATTCCGTCTACTCTGGAAACTCTTGAAACAGAATAGAAGGTTCCCTTTTCCATAGCGTTTCTTGTTGCGTCGATAGATAATTCAGGCATAAGCATCATATTAAAAGAATATCCTGTTGCATTTAAACTATGGGTATCGTCATTGGCGAATCCCCATACTTGTCTTCCTTCTGGAAGGGTTTTTTGAAGAATATTATCCCAAAGGATACGATCGTAACGGGATTCGTTATCGATTTTGTTGATGATTTCAACGCCTACACAAGAACGAAACGTATCTAGAAGGTTAACATATTTTGAGATTTGAGAAGGATCGTTGGCTGGGTCAGAGGTTTTATAGCCTGTATATCTTCCCATATGATTGATATGAGAGATGCCGCCTCTTTCTTCGATTTCTCTTAAAGTGTTTTCCATAGATGCGGGAGAGGAATTGTTCCAATCCGTTAGGAAGGTGTTGATATGATCGGTTCTAGACTGCTCATTGGAATAGGAAAAGTCGAGCATGCCTCGTCCGTTTCTTCCAGCACCGGATTCGATTTCGGCTTTTCTTTCAGGAGATACGGAACCTTCTCCTGCATTTTCCCAACCTTTAGTGGTGTAGTTATGATCGGTCATGGCTAAAATATCATAACCTTTTTTATAATGGTCTTCTACCATTTCATAGGTATAGTTTCCGCCGTCGGAATTTTTGGAATGGGCATGGAAATCAGCTTTATATTGATGCTGGTTTTTCCAGTCTACTGTTTCGTAGGGATTGTTGATTATGTAGTCTAATTCATAGCTGCCCTTTTCAGCGAATACGTTAGCTGGAAAACTTCCAGTGATAATTGCAGCGGCTAAGAGTCCGGCAGATACTTTCTTTAATACATTTTTCTTCATTTTATCTCCTCCAAAGTTTTGGTTTGTCTTACAAAAGAAGTATAGGATAAGAATTTGAAGTAATGAGGAGTATTTCGTAAAGATTAAATAAACAAAATGAAATCTTTATAATCTTGAATTAAGACAAAATAGTATCGGAAAAATTGAAGACAGCTTCTTGAGTGATAATGCTGTTTCTAGATCGAAGGGTTTTAAAGTTTAGCCTAATACACAATTTTACTATATTTATAGGATAGAATAAGGACACTAGCGGAAATACTATCCCTTGCAGCAAGGAGTTGAAGGAAATGGGTAAAAGCAGAAAAGGAATCATTATACTTGTAATTCTCATTCTTTTTGTAGTTTTTTTATTTTTAAAAGTTTTTGATAGGAGAATTAACACAGTACATTATGATATTGAAAACTCAAGAATACAAGAAGATATCAAGATTGTATATATTTCAGATCTTCATAGTACAGATTTTGGAGAAAATCAAAGAAAAGTAATAGAAAAACTGGAAAGAGAAGAACCGGATCTCGTATTATTGGGGGGAGATATCTTTGACGATATGGAGCCGAGCCATAAAGCAGTAGAACTTTTGGATCAGCTGAAAGGAAAATATAAAACTTATTTTGTTTCCGGAAATCATGAGTTTAATACGGGAAGAGTAAAAGAAATCAAAGAAATGGTCCGAGAGAAGGGGATTCATGTTTTGGAAGGGGAAACTCTTGCATTAGAGATAAAAAATACGAAAATCGATCTTAGCGGTACGGACGATAATTTAGTAGGAGAGTCCCGGTATAAAGAACAGTTAAAGAATGCAGCGGAACAAAGAAGAGAAGAGGCCTTTTCCATTCTTTTAACCCATCAGCCGAAAAATATCGATTTATTTCGAGAATATCATTATGATTTGATTCTTGCAGGGCATAATCATGGAGGGCAGGTCCGCATCCCTTTCCTTGTGGACGGTTTGTTTTCTAGAGAAGAAAGGTTCTTTCCAAAGTATTCCGGGGGAGAGTATGATTTGGAAGGATCTAAGCTGATTATCGGAAGAGGCTTAAACCGAAAAACATATAAGATTAGACAAAAATATCCAGTGCCGAGAATTTTTAATCCGCCGGAGCTTGTAGTTATCCATTTAAAACCGGATAAATAGTTTTTTTGCATAAAAAGGAAAACACCTCCTGAAGTTTCAGGAGGTGTTTTTTAAGCGGTTTTGTGAAGTTTGTTCCGTAAAGAGTATTTAGTATTTGTAGGATTGTCCCCCGTCTATTGGAAGGACTTGGCCGTTTATGAAGCCTGCATCTTTAGATAATAAAAATGCCACAACACCAGCAACTTCTTCTACTTTACCAAAGCGCTGCATTGGATTTGGTTTTACGAATTCTTTTCCAACAGCTTCCCAGTCGTCTCCGCCCATTTGTCGAAGAGACCCCTCAACCATATCCGTCATAATCGCTCCTGGAGCGATGGCGTTGATATTGATGCCGTATTGTCCATATTCCACAGCTGAGTTTCTAGTAAGACCAACAACACCATGTTTTGTAGCCGAATAGCCGGACTGATTTCCTACTCCTCGGATACCGCCGACAGAAGCACTGTTTACAATTGCACCTTCTCCCTGCTCATGCATGACTTTTAGTACATATTTCATACCGTAGAAAACACCGTTCAAGTTGATATCTACAACTCTTTGGAATTCTTCTGCAGTGTAGTTTTCCGTAAGATTTTGTTTTCCTTCAATTCCTGCATTGTTGAAAAATCCATCGATACGTCCGAATTTTTCCATGGTTTTATCTACGTAATTCTTAACTTCTTCCTCTTTTCCTACATCTGCTTTTACGATAAGCGTCTGAGCTTTTGGATTAATATCTTTAATCAAATCTTCAGTGTGTTTTAGTTTTTCTTCATTGGTTGCAACTAAAACAAGGTTTGCCCCTTCTTCTGCGAGTCTTAGACAGGCTCCCTGTCCAAGCCCTGCGGAAGCGCCGGTTACAATAACTACTTTGCCTTGAAATCTTTTCATAATTACCCTCCTTATTTTAAATATCACTCTATATATACCCAAATTTTTGGATAAAAAAAATCGGCTGTTACAGCCGATTCTTAATTTATTTAGTCTACTTCTGCGATGGATTTAAGATAGTTGGAAGTATCAACTAAGGTAGAGCTTGATACAGCATCTACTGTTTCCCCAGGTGTGCTTGCATTAACAACTTCCATAATTTCTTCCTCTGTTTTTCCTACAACGAAGTGCTCAATTGCTTTATAGCCTTCACCTAAAGTTTTTGTAGCATTTCCGCTGTTTTTCATAACCGTACTATAAGCGGCATCGTTTTGAAGTTTTGAAATAAGAGGGGTCTTTGCATCAGCAAAGCCTTCTCCAAATTTTTTGTCGCTGTTCGGAACGGGTTCGCCTTCCATAAATTGGAACTCGTCGATGGAAGCAGCAACTATGGTATCCCCTTGTTCTGCTACGAAGATATCTGCAAAACTTCTTGTTCCGTGAGGCGCTGATAATTCTCGTTCTAATTCCACGGATTCAGAATTGTTTGGATCATAAGCTCCTTGGGAGATAAATCCATTTTCGGCAGTATCGATAATAGCTTCCAGATAGCCTACAGTATCGACTAAAGTTGCACCGCTTACTGCATCTACAGGTTTTCCTGCTTCAGATGCTTCGACAGTAGCTTTTACTTCGCCGATAGTTTTGTTTTTTACAAAATCTTCTATAGCTTCGTAATTATCTGATAGAGATCGAGTCGCTTTTCCTGATTCAGTCATCCGAGCGCTATAATCGTCATCGTTGTCCAATTTTGAGTAAAGTACAACTCCATCTGCATAACCTTGTCCAAAATCTTTGTCGGAATTCGGTACTGCATCCATTTCATTTGGATCTCCAAACTGATATTCATCGATAGAGGCATCTAGTATTTTGTCGCCTTCTAAGACTACACCGATAGATGAAAAAGCTTGTTCGCCATGAGGGGCTGCATATCCACGACGCAATTCGATAGCTGTTCCTTCGAATTCTGGGGCTTCTACAGTTGTTGCTGCAGGCTCTTTTTCTGTCGTTTCAGGCTGAGTTGTTTCTTCTGTTGCAGGGGCTTCGGTTGTCTCTGTAGCAGGAGCTTCAGTCTCGTCTCCGCTGTTTTGGTTAGCGCAGGCTGTTAAAACAATAGCCAAGGCTAACATCATAATTAGCTTCTTTAATTTCATATGTATCCTCCTCCTTGTAATTGATTAGATTATAACATAACAATCTTTTTGTAACAATAAAACCTATAGCCAATAAAGGGTGTAAGTTAGTTGTAATAAAAAACAGTTTGAGATGAAGACAGAGATAAATAAAAAAATGGAAAATATGAAGGAAATGTAAAACATAAGAGGAGAATAAATATTTCAGCTGTACGTTATGTAAATGTGTGTATAATGAGGTTTTAAAAGCAGGAAGTTCATAGAAGAACAAAGGATTGTTTTTTCTTCAGGGGAAATTTGAGAGTTTTTGTTTTTCTGTAGAGAAAAATTGTTTAATTGCAGAGATATGGGTAAATATAAATTGAGAACAATTATCAATAAAGATGATTTAATAAATGAATTTGCCTTATAGGAGGATATTATGACTTATAAATTAGATCCATTAAAATATAATTACGATGCTTTAGAAGAAGTGATTGATGAGGAAACGATGAAGATTCATCATGATAAACATCATCAGGCATATGTAGATAAATTAAACAAGGCGGTAGAAGGAACAGAGTGGGCAGGAAAATCAGTAGAAGAACTGCTTAAAAACTTAGATTCTATACCTGACGATATTAGAACGGCTGTTAGAAATAACGGCGGAGGCCATTATAACCACAACTTATTCTGGGAAACAATGACTCCGGGAGGCTCAAAAGAACCTGTAGGTAATCTTAAAAAAGCAATTGAAGAACAGTATGGAAGCTTTGATGCTTTTAAAGAAGAGTTCGAAGAAAAAGGTGCTGGACAGTTCGGTTCCGGATGGGTTAATCTTGTTGAGAAAGACGGGAAAATAGAAATTGTAGGAAATCCGAATCAAGACAGTCCAATCAGCGACGGTTATAATGTAATTATCGGAAACGATGTCTGGGAACATGCGTATTATCTTCGCTATCAAAACAAGCGTCCAGATTATTTAAAAGCTTGGTGGAAAGTAGTAAACTGGGATGTAGCCGAAGAAAGATATAACGGATAGTAAACAAAAACAATAATTTTAAAAAGCAGTTCTCGTTTATGAGAACTGCTTTTTTTGCAAAGAGCTTTAAAAAAAGAGTGATAGAGTGAAGAGTAGAGAGTGAAGTTATGGAAGAAACATGAGGCATGTTTCTTTTGATAATAAAAAACAATCGATACTTATTTTACTAACCGAATAAATAAGAACTACTTCTTATATTAAGAAGAAAATGAATGTATTCTTCATTTTCCACCACAAACTCCACTCTATTAAACCGACCCCCAAAAGTTGGACCTAGAATCTAGCCAAAGGAGGTCGGTTTTTCATGGCAAAATATAGTTACGAACTCAAACGAACCGTAGTAAAAGAATATCTGAAAGG
>NZ_JBQKLI010000016.1:0-47337 GCF_052116305.1 Gallicola sp. Sow4_E12
GAATCTTTAAAAGTTATGAAGAATTAAAAAGGGAAATAGAAAAGTATATACGCTATTACAATTACGAACGAATAAAAGAAAAACTGGGCTGGAAAAGCCCAGTAGAATATAGAGAGCAATTAATGGCTGCCTAAAGATTTTCTCCTTTCGGATTTTATCCGTCAAGAGTCGCTACGCTTCTGCTCTTGACAGCCAAAACCAGAAAGGAGTTAAATAAAATAGCAGCAAACTAATTTAATTGTTTTCGAAAACCAAGTCCAACTTTTGGGGGTCACTATACTTCCGTATTTTCACTCTCTCACTCTACTTCTCAAATATCTTCCACTTTTTCTTTAAAGCTCTCCAACAAAAGAACATCTTTAAAATCTGCATGAATGAACAAACGAACTCCTGACCCTCTATTTAAATGAGAACAGAGAAATTACAGTAGAAACATAAAAATTGTTTCTTTTATAAAAAAATCTCCGATATTCCGATATCTCGTTTCTTGCCTCCAAAAAATAGCCTTATATTCTATGAAGAAAAATGAATGTAGTTTTTCATTTTTTCTCCATAACTCCACTCTCCCACTCTCTCACTCTCCACACTTCTTTTTATAAGGGAGCGTGGATTTTCTAAAATAATTTTCGGAAACAGAAGTTTAATCATTATCCGTCGCCCTTGCTCCTTTATTCTTAAGCATTTGATCCATGCCCGGAGTTGAAACTGTACTATTATCTTTTAAATACCATAATACGTCTATCCCAGCTTTTTCAGCCAAGGCTTTTCCTTCTTCCATGGGAAGGAGAAACAGAGTTGTGGATATAAAATCAGCTGTCCCGCTATCATCTGCCACGACAGTAACTGCTCTATAATAATCTCCAGGCATTAAGGTATCTGGATCGATTATATGATGATACCGCTGACCATCTACCGTATAGTATCTTTGATAATCTCCGCTGGTTACAACTGCCTTATTGTTTGCAAACACCACATCAAAAAGTTTTTCCGCAGTTTCATCTTCAACAGCAATCGGATTTTGAAGTCCGATTCCCCACTTCTCTCTATCACTATCTAAAGGCTTGCCTATAGCTTCGACATTTCCTCCTGCTGATATAATTGCAGAGTCAACACCTTCTTTTTTTAAATGGTCTACAACAATTTGTGTTGCATACCCTTTCGCAGTAGCTCCCAAATCTAGGGACATTTCTTTCTCTTCTAAATAGACCGTCTTTTTGTCTTCATCGATAATCACCTTCGATAAATCTGTATGCTTTTTCGCTTCTTCTAAAGCTTCCATAGAAGGAAGCACTGCTTTTTCCGGTTCTTTGATCCCTTCTGTTCTTGTTTCATGCCACAGTTTTAATACAGGACCCATGGCTATATTTGTCTTATTTGAATATTTTTCCGCTTCCTCTTTTGAGAATTTAATCAAATCGATGATTTCTTGATCGACTTCCACAGGTGCAATGCCCGCTTGGTCATTAATAGTTTTAATATTATTTACACCTTCATAATCATTGTATAGGTCATATAATTTGTGAAGTCTTGTAAAATCATCTTTTACTATTTTAAAATAATTCTTAAACTCATCCTCTGATTTTGTGTAGGCACTAAAAATTATATGAGTATCAAAAGTATCGTAAAATTCACCGTCTCTTTTTGTATATTCTTCTTGTCCGCAAGATGAGACGAGAATCATAACTGCTGCTAATACTATATAGAATAAGGATTTCTTTTTCATATTTTTCCCCCTTTTTCTGCTAGTATAAAGTTTTAAGAAATAAAAAGCAAATAAAAAAGACCAGTCAGCTGATCTTTTTTATTCTATCTTGGAACTAGATTCTTTCTTCTTCTGTAACAACTTCTCTTTTAACGGCTTCAGTGCTTGCCCCCTCATTATAGAAAAGCTTATACAGTCCAACTGCAATTGCTGCCCCTATGAAAGGCCCTACAATAAACACCCATACCTGATTTAAAGCAGCTGCTCCCTGAAATACAGCAGGTGCTAGAGATCTGGCAGGATTTACAGAAGTCCCTGTTAAAGGAATTCCTAAAATATGAACTGCCGTCAATGCAAACCCGATGATTAATCCATGATTCGGCTTGATTTTCTCATCCTTCGTTACTACTAGAATCGTCAGAATAAATACTGCTGTCAAAATAATTTCAACGACTAGCGCGCCGGCTAATGAAATAAATACAGCACTGCCAGCATCAAAACCGTTCGCTCCAAAACCTGTTATTACTGAACTTTGATTCAAGAAATACACTACTGCCTTTCCTAGAAAAGCTCCGATCACCTGAGATACAAGGTATTTCCCAACTCAGCCCCTTCCATTCTTCCATCCAAAAGCATTGCCAGAGAAACAGCAGGGTTTACCTGGCATCCAGAAACATTGCCGATTGTATAAACCATTAACGTAAGAATAAATCTAAAGGCAAATGCCACCCCTAAAGTATCAGGAGCTGTTGCACCAAAAGCCGCTGCTGTTCCTGTTCCGAACAATACCAAACAAAATGTACCAAAAATTTCTGCAATATATTTTTTCATAAAAACACCTCCTTCATTTACTCCTACCCTTTCTTAAAAAGAAAACCAACTTTAATAACCAATTTACAGAAAAACAACTTTTATGAAAAGGTTTTTCATAATAGGGATTGGGTATAAATTCACTGTCGGAATTATAAATTCACTCCAAAAATACAATCTGAACAAGGAGGTTAAAATGGGAAAATTTACTGAAGACAGTAGAAAACTATTAGAATATATCGGAGGCAAAGAGAATATTCAAGCTGTCACCCATTGTGTGACAAGGATGCGTTTTGTCCTTCACGATCAAAGCAAAGCAGATGTGGAAAAGATTGAAGCTTTGCCATCTGTAAAGGGATCCTTTACTCAAGCCGGTCAGTTTCAAGTGATTATCGGCAATGATGTAGCGGATTTCTATAACGAATTTTCAGCAATATCGGGAATAGAAGGGGTCAGCAAAGACAAAGTAAAAAGCGAGGCGAAAGCCCAGCAGAACCCTCTCCAAAGAGCCATGACAAATCTAGCAGAGATCTTCGCTCCTCTTATTCCTGCAATCGTAGTCGGAGGTTTGATCCTTGGATTTAGAAACATCATCGGCGAAATAAATTTCTTAGAAAATGGTACCATGACCTTAGCCGAATCTTCCCAGTTTTGGCAAGGAACCTTTGATTTTCTTTGGCTGATCGGCGAAGCGATCTTCCATTTCCTTCCAGTAGGGATTACCTGGTCTGTTACAAGAAAAATGGGAACCACCCAAATTCTTGGAATCGTATTAGGTCTTACACTAGTTTCTCCCCAACTTTTAAATGCTTATGGGGTTGCGGAAACAGCTGCAGCAGATATTCCTTTTTGGGATTTCGGATTTTTCCGCATGGAAATGATTGGTTATCAGGCACAGGTTCTTCCAGCAATCTTCGCAGGATTTACCCTTGTCTATCTGGAGAAATTCTTTAAAAAGATTATACCAACCGTTGTACAAATGATCTTTGTACCATTCTTCTCCTTGATTTTAGCCGTTATCGTGGCCCATGCAATTCTTGGACCTATCGGCTGGGTAATCGGATCTTGGATTGGAAACATTGTCTATGCAGGACTTACTTCTGCATTCAGCTGGTTGTTCTCAGCAGTATTCGGATTCTTGTATGCTCCCCTTGTTATTACAGGGCTGCATCATATGTCCAATGCAATTGATCTTCAGCTGATAGCTGAATTTAACGGAACAAATTTATGGCCTATGATCGCCCTTTCTAATATTGCGCAAGGTTCTGCAGTATTGGGCATGATAATTCTTCAAAGAAAAAACGAAAGAGCACAACAGGTTAATATTCCTGCATGCATATCTTGTTATCTAGGTGTTACAGAACCGGCGATGTTCGGGGTCAATATTAAATACGGCTTCCCCTTCATCTGTGCAATGATCGGTTCAGCGATTGCAGCAGTATTTTCTAATCTAATGGGTGTTATGGCAAACTCTATCGGTGTAGGAGGGCTTCCTGGTTTCTTATCTATCCAAACCCGATATATCCTTCCATTTATTATCGCAATGGGAATCGCTATAGCTGTCCCATTGGTATTAACACTTATTGTAGGCAAGAAGAGAGGTATCAACAATGAAATTTAAAGATATGGCAATTTATCAAATCTATCCAAAATCTTTTCAAGACACGGATGGAGATGGTATAGGAGACCTGAACGGAATCCGAAAGCATTTGTCATATTTAGAAAAATTAGGGGTGGATTGTCTTTGGATCACCCCTTTTTTTCCATCTCATCAATATGACAACGGCTACGACGTAGACGATTACTGCGCAGTCAATCCGGATTTTGGCACCATGGAGATCTTCGAAGATCTCGTAAAGGAAGCAGAAGAACATAATCTGTCTATTATGCTGGATATGGTCTTTAACCACACCTCCGTTTTCCATGAATGGTTTCAAAAAGCTCTGGCAGGCGATAAATACTATCAGGATTTCTACTATTTTAGAAAAGGAAAAGAGGGAGGTCCTCCTACAAATTGGATCTCAAAATTCGGAGGAAATGCATGGGAATATGTAGAAGATCTAGATCTTTATTATCTTCATCTTTTCCATAAAAACCAAGCAGATTTAAACTGGCATAATCCCAATGTCCGAAACGTACTCAAAAAAGTCATCGAATTTTGGATCGATAAAGGAGTCAAAGGATTCCGCTTCGATGTCATCAACTTAATTGGAAAACCAAAAGGAGAATTCCAAGACGACTTCGAAGGAGACGGACGCAGATTTTACACAGACGGACCTTATGTCAACGATTTTCTAAAAGAACTTGTACGAGATACAAGACTGCCCGAAATGATCACTGTAGGTGAAATGTCTTCTACCAGTCCCGAAGCCTGCATCCAGTATACCAATCCTTCAGAAGGAGAACTGAATATGGTTTTCAGTTTTCATCATCTTAAAGTCGATTATCCTGGCGGTGCTAAATGGAGGCTTATGGATCCGGATATTAAAAAACTCGAAGAAATTTTTACCGAATGGCAGGTAAAACTTCAGGATGGCGGCGGGTGGTCCGCATGGTTTTGGAATAACCACGACCAGCCTCGTGCTGTATCCAGGTTTGGCGATGACCAAAAATTCCATAACCGTTCCGGAAAAATGCTTGCCAATGTGGTCCATTTCCTTCGAGGAACCCCCTATATCTATCAGGGAGAAGAGTTCGGTATGACCAATGGCGATTTTCAAAGTATAGAAGACTTTAACGATGTAGAAAGTATTAACTATTATGACATCCTCCAAGAGGAAGGAATCTCCCCTGATGAAGCCCTTCATATCATAAAGGAACGCTCTCGAGACAACGGCCGGACACCTGTCCAGTGGAACGGAGATAAGAACGCAGGTTTTACCACAGGAAAACCTTGGGTCAAGGTAAACGAAAACTATAGAGAAATCAATGCAGAAAAAGCATTGGAAGATCCGGATTCTCTCTTTTATCATTATCAAAAATTAATCCGTCTTCGAAAAAAATATCCTGTGATTTCGGAAGGATTGTATATCCCAGCAGACACTAAAACGAAAAATATATTTACTCATAGAAGAAAATATAAAGAACAAGAAATACTAGCTATTCACAATTTTAGCAAAGAACAATTAGAAATAGAATTCGACGAGGAAAACAGCACCCTTTTTAAAGATGCAAAAGTCCTTATTTCAAATATCGATCGAAAATTCTTTGAGAAAAAATTTGTCCTAGAACCCTTTGAATCTAGTATTTTTATAAAAGCACATTAATCAAAAAGCTTCTGGAAAATCCCAGAAGCTTTTTTTCAGCAAGACCTTCTACTATTGGTTTATTTCTTTTAAAAAAATGCTTTGTTCAAAAAACAGAGGAACGAACAAAACGAACACCTGACCCCATTCTAATGAGGAAACACGTTCCATGTTTCCACCTCAACTCCCCTCTCCCCTCTTTCACATTCCACCCTTCTTTTAAGCACTATTTCCCTTGTTTTCTAAATTGATATTTTTAATAGGTTATGGTATCATTTATAACTGAGGTGAGGAAAATGAAAGTGTCTACAAAGGGACGTTATGCCCTTAGAATGCTGGTTGATCTCTGCGAGCATGAATGCGAAGGCTATATTCCACTTAAGGAAGTAGCAGATCGTCAAGAGATATCGAAAAAATACTTAGAACAAATCATTCCCCTTTTCAATAGCACGGATATCCTCATTTCAGCAAGAGGAAATCAAGGCGGCTATCGATTGGGACGTCTTCCAAAAGATGTATCCGTCGGCGAAGTCTTAACCATCGCAGAAGGAAGCATCAGTCCTGTGTCCTGTGTTGATGAGGAAATGGACTGCGAGAGGCTTAAAAACTGCCCTACAAGAAAAGTCTGGCAGAATTTAGATACTGTAATCAAAGATTATCTCTATCATGTAAGTCTTCAAGATATTCTAAACGATAAAACAAAATAACAAGCTCTGATAAAAGCTTCTATATTATAAAAAAACCCATGAAGGAAACATCCTTTCATGGGTTTTTGTGTTATAAGTCTACTGTTTCATTTGTATTTTCGCCGGATTTTACAGAATCATTGCCCACCACTTTTTTAAAGAAATTTGCAATAGATTTTGTCGTATTTCCTGTCTCCCAATATTCGGCAGTATCTGCTTCTACTTTAATCAATACAAGAATCGGATCATCATAGCTTAAGTCGAACATTTTTTCATAAGCCTTATTCCAAAATTCTTTTTTTCTTTCCTTATCATCGATAAAAACGGCCTTGCCGCTGATAGACGCATAGGAATCTCCTGCTACAGCAACATTTACCATCGGATTTGCTTTGATTTCTTCGTACTTCTCCGTATCTTTTCTTGTAATAAACCATAAATCGCCGTCAAATTCTATTTCTTGAGCCTGCATCGGTCGTGTTACAATCTTTCCTTCTTTTGATAGAGTATTCAACATCATTACTTTTGCGTCTTTTAAAATATCAACTAATACTTCTTGAGTTTTTTCATTCTGATTCTTCTTTAGATTCGTCATAATACCACTCTCCTTTTTTTAGTTGCTCTGATTATAACAGAATTCAAAAAACTTATCAAATGATAAGTTTTTTCTGAAATGTTTTGGAAAATAGTTATCTATATGTTTACTTTTTATTTACGATATCTCTACAATTTAACTACAATTCTGCTTTAGTTCTAGGAAAACCTCTTTATTCCCTAAACTATCTTTATCCCGTGCACTATGCATCTCTTGACTAATATACATAAATATATATATGATAAGTACATCCTTTTGCTGCTTGTGAAAGTGTTTACGATCTTTTTAATATAAAGTATTGTTACATCCCTGAAGATATCTCGTTTTGAAATTTATCCTATACATAGAGAAAATATAAAAATTTAATACAAAAGGAAATGAAATATGATCATTCTTAAAAATAATCATGGTTTTCCATGGACAAAACGAAACAACATTTACATAAAGGGATATTTCTATAATGAGAATCGCGAAATTCCTGTAGAAGAAATTTTTTCTCTTATCGAAAAGAATATAGATTCTTTAGAAGATCTTTACCCTAAAATTCGAGGAAATTTTCTCATCGTCGTAGAAAAAGAGGAAAAGGAATATACAATTCTTGCAGATAAACTTCGTTCTTTTCCTCTACTCTATTCTTTTGACAAAGAATGGATTCTTTCTGATACAGCACTCTCTTTAAAAGAAGAACTCGAGAGCAGAGAAATCCTCCTGACTGTAAATCAAGAAGCTTTGAGAGAGTTTAAAATGTGCAGCTTTACCTTGGGCCATCACACCCTTTATGAAAATATCAGCGGTATAAACTCCTGTTCTGTATTGAACTTAAAAGAAGACGGATCTTCTAAAGAAAAGCGATTCAGAGAAATTTTTGATTTGTGCGAAGATCATAAGTGTCTTGAAGAAGAAATCGATGAAATTCCTAAGATTTTGGAAAAGATTTTAAAAAGGATTATCGCTACTGCA
This sequence comes from Gallicola sp. Sow4_E12, assembly GCF_052116305.1. Taxonomy (NCBI): domain Bacteria; kingdom Bacillati; phylum Bacillota; class Tissierellia; order Tissierellales; family Peptoniphilaceae; genus Gallicola; species Gallicola sp. Sow4_E12. The sequence goes on from NZ_JBQKLI010000016.1 coordinate 7,996, forward strand.
AAATCCCGCAACAAACAATTAATCGTCCCCTTAAGCGGGGGACAGGATTCCCGTCTTATTATTCATACATTAGCGCAGTTACAGGCAGAAAATATCCTCTGCTATACTTATGGAACGAAATCCTCCCCTGAAGTGCAGATTTCGAAAAAGATCGCTGAATTCTATAACTATCCATGGAAATTTGTGGAATACACACCTGATAAATGGAAAAACTTTATCGCAAGGGATGATTTTAAAGAACTCTTAGCTGCAGCAAATCAGTTTATATCCACTCCCCATATTCAAGAATATATGGCGTTAAAAGAACTTCTTCGTCAAGGATATTTGGAAAAAGGAGGCATTATTCTTCCAGGTTTTTCCGGAGATTTTCTTCAAGACAGCAATATCCCGCCTTATTTTATCGTAGAAGAAAATATTTCATGGAAGAATTTTTACGAAGAAGTCAAAGGCCAATATTTCAGCCATATCCTTTGGGACGAAGATATGAAATCCCATGAGGATGAAATAAGAGAACGTATTCGAAAAAAGTCTGAGTTTATCACTTCTTCTCTTCCTTGGCGGGAAGCCTTAAACCGCTATGAACGATTCGGTTTTGAAGACCGTAAACCTAAATTTATCGTCAACAGCTGCCGAGTCTATGAACTGTTTGGTTTAGAATGGAGAACACCTCTTTGGAACGAAGAATATTTTCACTTCTGGAAAGGCGTTCCTGAAAAAAGATACGCCAGAGAGCTTCATTATTTATATACACAAAAATATCAAAAAGAATTACAAGAATACTTAGGATCAGCACCTAAACATCCAGCTTTGCCAAAAGCTGATCTTACCCACTTTATCAGGAAATATTTCCCTAATGTTTTCCAAAATATAAAACGCAAAAAGAACCACAGAGAACTCCTTAAAAAATATAAAGCAGATCCCTACGGCTGGTTCTCGATTTGTGATGATAGAGAATGGGAAAAATATAAAAATAAAGTATATTCCGTAAATTCTATTGTCAGCTTAAAGACATTGGATACCTTAGGTATCCAATATTAGTTTTTAATATCCTTTGTTTCTCAAAATCAGCAAAGAAAAGGCCCCTTGAAAAGAGATCAAGTTCTCTTTTCAAGGGGCCTTTTCTTCAATTCTATAGCCGGCAAAACAAAAATTATAATAGAAAACAAGCGGAAAATTTTATTCTGTCTCATCCATTTCAAAAACTTCATGATAGTGGTGTTTGTCCACCGTAATAAATGTATAGTAGCGAGGATTGGCTACTATAATTCTATTGTTGATCTCTTCTACAATTTCTTCCGGATCCATTTCCATTTTCGGCGACATTTCCACATCGAAAATGACATTCGTTCTATTATAACTTTCTACCATTCTGAAATCATGGATGGATAATCTTTCATCGACTTCTTTTACAATGCCTTCTATTTTCTCTAAAGCTGCATTAATTTTGGGATCATCCAATATAAGCGGATCCATATGAATTGTCAGCTGTATGCCCAACTCTTCGATAATCTCATTTTCGATTCTGTCGCAGAGCTCATGGCTTTTCATTATATCTTCCTTTGCATCTATTTCTGCATGTACCGTGGCAAAAACATGTCCCGGACCATAATCATGAACAATTAAATCGTGTATTCCGTGTATTCCTTCATATCCTAATATAAATTCCTTGACCTTGCCTTCATATTCTTCTGAAATCTCTTCCCCGACAAGTTTGCTGATCATATCGGATAGAATATCCCATCCGGCTTTAATAATGAGAATACCTACGATTATTCCCATATAACCGTCGAGATTAATACCGATCAGCGGACTTACAACGAGAGAGATTAAAACAACAGAAGTACTGACTACATCGGCAATACTGTCTGTTGCAGTCGCCTTTACAATATCCGAGTCGATTTTTCTGCTGATCTTTGTATAGAAGAAATAAAGCCATAGTTTTAATACAATAGATACCAGAAGAATTCCCGCTGTCCGCATCGTAAAAAAGACTTCTTCTGCATTTCTAATTTTAAAAATCGACTCTAAAACCAGCTGCGCACCTACAAAAATAATCACAACTCCTACCAAGGTTGAAAATAAATATTCCATTCTCGCATGGCCGAAGGGGTGTTCTTTATCCGCAGGCCTTGAAGACAATTTAAAGCTAACGATCATAATAAGAGAAGATCCGGCATCGGACAAGTTGTTCACCGCATCCGCAATAATCGCTACCGACTTTGTCAGCAAGCCTGCAATAAGCTTTATCGAAAACAAAAGCAGATTAATACATATTCCCACACCGCTTGCCAGATTGCCATAAGAATTTCTCGTATCGATATTATTTACTTTTTCGGGATTTCTTACAAATTTACTTATTAAAAAATCGATCATACTACTCTCCTTTGAAGACAATATCTAAATTATAACACAGAAAAAGAAAGGCATAGAATCTTTCAAAAACTAAGATTCTATGCCTTTCACAATTTATCTCGCACTCATAATAATTTCAACTTCATCTTCGTTTAGACCGACCATTGCTTCTCCAAGCCCCTTGGATACTTCTGCAATGACTGCCGGATCCCTATAGTATTCTACCGCTTCTACGATTGCTTTCGCTCTTAACACAGGATCACCTGATTTGAAAATACCGCTTCCTACAAAGATCCCTTCTGCTCCAAGCTGCATCATTAAACAAGCATCCGCCGGTGTTGCCACTCCCCCTGCTGAAAAGTTCGGTACTGGAAGTTTTCCAGTTTCTCTCACCTCTTTTAGCAATTTGTAAGATACGCCCATGTCTTTGGCTGCATGGTAAAGCTCTTCGCTTCTAAGACCCTGTACTTTAGAAATTTCTCCTGAAATCTGTCTCATATGGGTTACCGCTTGGGAAACATCTCCGGTTCCAGCCTCTCCCTTTGTGCGGATCATCGCAGCACCTTCTTCGATACGTCGTAATGCTTCCCCTAGATTTCTTGCCCCGCATACAAAAGGTACCTTGAAATCGTTTTTATCGATATGTAAAAGATTATCCGCAGGAGTCAGAACTTCAGACTCGTCCACCATATCTACTCCTATATGCTCCAGCACTTGTGCTTCCACGAAATGTCCGATACGCACCTTCGCCATAACCGGGATAGACACTATTTTCATAATTTCCTCGATCATTTCAGGATCGCTCATTCTAGAAACGCCCCCTGCAGCTCTGATATCAGCTGGTACCCTCTCTAGAGCCATAACTGCCACCGCTCCTGCTTCCTCGGCAATCTTTGCCTGCTCCACATTGATCACGTCCATAATAACGCCGCCCTTTAAACTCTCTGCCAATTCTCTATTAAATTCCATGTATATCTTCCTCCTAATTTTTATTCTATAATTATCATACTGTGATTCTGATGTTTTTAAAAGTATCATATTTAGAATATTTGAAGGTATCAGATTAGAAGAAACAAAAAACCGTTTAGAATCATTTTGTTCTAAACGGTTTTTTCTTATTCAAATTTTAAATCCACAGTTTCCTCTTTATCTCCTCTAAAGACTTTGACTTTGACTTCATCGCCTTTTTTATGGGTAATAAGAGCTTTTTTAAGCTGATTCATATTTGGTGTTTTATAGTCGTCTATCGATATGATAATATCGCCTCTTTGAATCCCAGCCTTACCTGCGGCAGCTTGAGCCTCAACTTCCATAACTACGACTCCTTCATCTACAGGAAGCTCTTGGCCTACAGCCATTTTATAACGCCGCGCATCGATTCCTGAAATTCCGAGAAGTACGGGTTCATAGGCTCCTGTTTGAACGATCTGTTCTACAATCGGCATAGCAAGATTAATCGGTATTGCAAATCCGATTCCTTCCCCTTCGCCGGCTTTCGCCGTATTGATTCCGATCAGTTTTCCTTCTGCATTTAAAAGAGCCCCCCCGCTGTTTCCCGGGTTGATCGCTGCATCTGTCTGAATAAATCCATCCATCTGCAAGCCGTTTTCCAAAGTTATACTTCTATTAAGACCGGAAATATAGCCTGAAGTCAATGTAGACTGCAGATCCATTCCTAATGGATTTCCTATAGCAATGGCCTTGTCTCCCACATTTACTTTTTCTGAATCTCCGATTTCTACAGGTGTAAGACCTTTTTTATCCGCCTTGATAACAGCAAGGTCTAATGTTGCATCATTCCACAACAGTTCAGCCTTTGCTTTTTCTCCGTCATTAAATACTACTTCGATAGAATCTGCCTTTCCATCTCGAACTACATGGGAATTCGTTAAGATATAACCGTCTTCGCTGACAATTACACCGGATCCGATCCCTTCGCTTACAGATTCTCCCTGCTGGAATAGAATATTTTCTTCCACAGCTAATGTTGTAATCCCCACAACAGATGGCGTTGTTTTTTGAGCTACTGCATTTTCAACATTGGTTTCTCCATCCACTTGAATCGTCTGAGCTGCAGGAGAATTTCCAGAAAGGACTCCCGTCCTTTGTCCTCGGTTCATAAAGGCTGCTGTTGCACCGCCTCCTAATAAAGCCGCCACAAGCATCAATGCGATTACTCGAAGCCAAGGAAATTTTGATTTCTTTTTATAATTTTCATCTCTTACAATCCTTCGGATGTCATTTTCAGATAATGAATTCCTGCCTGCTTCCCCTTCGAGAGAATCTCTTGAAATTCTGTTTCGATAATCAAATTCTTCGTTCATACTTTACCCCTTTCTCTATTTATCATTTCTGAACTTATAGTAACAGTAAAATATGTTACGATTATGTTTTCAAAAAAACAGCTGTCCAAGATAACTCTTGTTCAGCTGTTTTCATTCTTTTAAGCAGGATCTACTTTAGATTTCGCTGCGATTTCTTTTGCTAATTGTCTTAATTCTTCATTTTCTTTATCTGTTAATGCACCCTTTGACTCAACGATGGTTTCGCAATTATCGAACTGCTGAGAATCCATGAATTCTTTCAGCCCTTTTACGGCTCCTCCGCTCCATCCAAAGTTTCCGAAAACACCTAAAGCGTGATTTTTGATCTTATTCATTCTTAGAATATTTACGAAATTGTCCATATTCGGATAGATACCGTTATTATAGGTACAGCTTCCTAAAACAAGTCCTTTGTACTTCCATACTTCAGACAATAGATAAGAAGCATGTGTTTTCGATACATCGAATACTTTTACGTTTCGAATGCCTTCTTCTGCTACATAGCGGGCTAATACGTCTGCCATATTTTCAGTAGTGCCGTACATAGAACCATAGATAATGATCACGCCGCCATCTACTTCCTGAAAAGCCCATTTCGCATAATCGCCGATAATTTTTGCAGGATTTTTTCTCCATACACAGCCGTGAACAGGACAGATAATGTCGATATCTAATTTCTCTACCTTTTGTAGGGCACGGATCGCCATTTGAGAATACTTTCCTACAATATTTGAATAATATCTTCTGTATTCGTCCACAAAGAAATCATAGTTCATCTGATCGTCGAAAATCGTACCGTTTAATGTTCCGTATCCTCCGAAAATATCTTGTGAGAATAGTACTTTTCCTGTAGATTCATAGGTTACCATAGACTCCGGCCAGTGAACCATCGGTGTCATCGCAAAGTTTAAAACACGCTCCCCAAGCTCTATCGTGTCCCCTTCTTTTACTACAATAAAGCGGTCATTTCCTGGCGTAAGCTCTAAATAGCTTTCAAGCATTTGTCTTGTTTTTGCGTTTCCGATAAAAGTAAGATTCGGATATTTTTCCAATACCGGCTTGATACTTCCGGAATGATCCGGCTCAATGTGATTGACTACAAGATAGTCCAAGTCTCTTCCGTCCAGTACTTCCTCCAAGCCTTCCATAAAACCGTCTGTTTTGTTCACTCGAACGGTATCTAAAAGACAAGTTTTTTCGTCAAGAATCAAATAAGCATTGTATGCAACCCCTTTTGGCAAAGGCCACATATTTTCAAACAAACGGGTATCTCTGTCATTTACACCAAGATAGTAAAGTCCTTCTTGGATTTTCGCGGTCAACGTATTCATTATATAATCCACTCCTTTTAATACTTAGTAATCTGCTCCATTATTTATATCTTATCACAGATATATTCTTTTTAATACTAAGAACCTTTATAAATCCGACTTGCCGTAGCCGTCTAAAAAGAAATACTTTTCTTTCCCTTCTTCATATCCTAAAACCCTTGAAATATCTACATTCTGAGAAGATCGGAAGATGGATTTTTTTACATTTGCAAAGTCTTCCTCTTCTAAGAATTCTATCAATTTTTTAATTCTTTTTCTCATAGATCCTGTTTTTTTCGCCGCTACCATACAGGCGCAATTTAATGGAGTAAGCCCTGTATATTCCATCCATCGTATAATAGACTTTTCTTCTACGAGATAAAGAGGTCTGATAATTTCCATGCCTTCGAAGTTTTGAGCATGAAGCTTCGGCATCATTGTTTTATAATTTCCTGCACAAAGAACGTTTAAAAGTATCGTTTCTATAACATCGTCGAAATGATGCCCTAGGGCTAGCTTATTGCAGCCGAGTTCTTGGGCTTTAGCATATAGAGCACCCCGTCTCATTCTCGCACAGATATAGCAGGGATTATCCTTTGCTATTTCTTCTGCAACGTCGAATATATTTGCAGGGAAAATTTTCCCTGGGATCTCAAGATGTGCTAGATTCTCCTCTAAAAGTTTCCGGATCTCAGGATGATACCCTGGATCCATTGCGATAAATTCCAGTTCAAAATTATTATGTCCATTTTTCTTAAGCTCTTGAAAAAGCTTCGCTAAAAGAAGACTGTCCTTTCCTCCAGAGATGGCTACCGCTATTTTATCCCCCTCTTGGATCAGATCGTATTCTTTGATTCCTTTTATAAATTTAGACCAGAGATATTTTCGATACCTTTTTATGAGAGATCTTTCTATTTCCTTTATATCTTTCAACTCTTCCGTCGGAGTCATCCGTTCGCAGGCATATTCAAATTCTTCTCCCATACCGCCACTTCCTTTCCTTATTCTAGGGTGTATTATATCATATGAAACCTTTGAATTCTCTATTAAAACCCGCTTTTACTACCTTTTGCCGGATACGTCCAGCCCTTTTTCTGCTATAATCAATATAATAATTATTTTAGGAGGAAAGGTTATGAAATGCAAAATGTGCGGAAACGACGTTCATGACGGGGACAAATTCTGCAAACACTGCGGTCAAAGTGTCTCCAATGATACTACCGGAAAATATCACCGCTGCGAAAACTGCGGAGCCTTAATGGATCCAGAGGATGTCTACTGTCTAAACTGCGGAGAAAGAAGAGATCTTGTTCAAAAGAAGAATACGATTTCTTCTTATCGAAAAACAGAGGAACAACCGGTTCCGTCCCATAAATCTGCTCCAGAAAATAAGGGCACAGGAAAATATATTGCACTGGGCGTTTTTGGAATCGCAGCACTGATACTTCTTTTCGTTGGATGGAATTATTACAGCTATCATTCAAAATTGGATCAGGCGGATCGTCTCTTTAACGGCGGAGAATACGCCTTAGCTCAAGACGCTTATCAGCAGCTGGCCGATAAAGATGCAAAACCGGAGGTTCTTCGAAAATTAAAAGAGTCCAAGGCTTATTCTCAGGCTCAAAGCAATTACGACAACGCCCTCAACAGTATTCAAAAGGGACAGTACCAGCAGGCGTTGGAGCTTTTAGCAGCCATTCCCGAAGAAGCAAAAGAGATAAAAACTTTAGCCAATGAAGAAATCGGGAAAATGGAAACGGCTGTGTTGGAATTTGCCAAGTCTTCTATTGAAGATATGGACTACAGTTCCGCAGAAAAAGTTCTGACTGCTTATGCCGCACAAGATCCGAACAATGAAGAAATAAAGAAAGCAAAAGAGGATTTATCTGCCGCTAAGAACAAGAGTCAAACCGCTGCTTCTGGAAAGGAAAATACAAATCAAGCTCTCTCTTCCAGCCAGACAGACCAATCTCGTAAAACGGCAGAGCAGAAAGCTGCTGCATCTCAAGCAAGAGGTGTACAAGATGCTGCATACTCTCAAGCCTATCTAAACGGACTGATCGGCTTGAATACTACAGTTACCAGCGCTAAAGCTAATCTTAGAAGCGCTCCGGATATTAACGCATCGGTAATTACCTATGTCTCTAGAGGCGCCGAAGTATATATTTATGATATTGTACCGGACGGAACGGAAAGAATCTGGTGCCGTGCAGTTGTTACAAGTATTGTTACAGGAAACACTTATGACGCATGGATCTCCAGCAGAAATTTAGATTACTCCTTATAAGAAAAGCTGATGAATCTCATCAGCTTTTTAACCTTTAAAAGATCATTTAAAAAGAGGAATATTATGATTTATACTGTTACACTTAACCCTGCCGTGGACCTACTCCTTTATATAAAGGATCTAGACCCTGGAAAAACCCACCGCGCTCATAAAGAATATATCTTTCCCGGAGGAAAAGGAATTAATGTCAGCCGAATTCTCAACCGCTTTCACATTCCCTCTACAGCTCTAGGATTCGCAGGGGGATTTACGGGAGATCACCTTGCGGATAGGTTAAACCGAGAAGGCATCCAGACAAGATTTATTAAAACCGCTGAAAACACAAGAATCAATATAAAAATAAAAAACGAAGCAGAAACTCAAATCAACGGCCCCGGTCCAAATCTCTCTGAAAAACAGATTCTGGATTTTCTTGCTGCATTCGATAACATTGATGAAAATGACTGGGTTGTTCTATCCGGCAGCAAACCGGCTTCTCTTCCCGAAGACTTTTATCAGACACTCGTGGAAAAACTCCATAGAAAACAGACTCCTTTTATACTGGATACTTCCGGAGAAGAACTCCGAAATGGAATTCTCAAAAAACCCTTTCTAATCAAACCGAACCAGGAAGAGCTGGAGGAGCTCTTCGGAAAAAAACACAATACTATGGAAGATTATCTTCATTCTGGCAGAAAACTTCTCGAAATGGGCGCTCAAAATGCCCTTATTTCCCTTGGACAGGAAGGATCTCTCTTTTTTGCAGATGACAATATCTATAAAGCCCGGGTGCCTAAAGGCAAAGCCGTCAACAGTGTCGGTTCGGGAGATTCGATGATCGGGGGCTTTTTAGCGAAGTATCTCGAAAAGAAAGATCTTTTAGAATCCTTCCGATATGGAAATATGGCAGGGGCCGCTACTGCTTTCACAGAAGACCTGGCAAGCTGTGAGGAAATTCTCTCCTTCAAAAAAGATATTACAATAGAAAAAATAAAATAAGAGGGCATTGCCCTCTTATTTAGTCTTTATTTTTAGCATCATACAAAAGCTTGCCGATAATAACCCCTATAAGCATCCCGATAGCAGGATGATCCCATAAGAGTCCTGCAGCGAACCCGATAATGGCACCTAGTATAATATAGGAATTTTTATCCTCTTTTTTCGGACGCTTTTCTCTTGGAAAGGTTTCGTCTTGTTTTTCTCTCATGATAGACCCTCCTTATGATCTCAAATATAAAAGCTGTCTATAGGATATCATTTTTTTGAAATTATTTTAAATATTGATAGAAAAAACCATGACGGCTGCAGTACCAGTATAAGACACCTCTGCTTAATTTTGGAAGTCTCGTTTTGAGATCCCATTCGGGATAGAGCTTTCTTATAATGGCAGTATCTCCATTGACAAAGGCTATAAAGGAAACAAAATGATCCTTTTTCATCTCATGGCTGGAGGAAATATAGTATTCGTTATCGATAATTTCCACCTTCAGCTTGTCATTTTCTTCTGCTTTTACCGCTTTAAGGTCTTCTAGTTTTCTGCCGCAGCAGGAGATCTCTCCTTCCCCTGTAGAGGTCAAAACACTTCCGCATTGCGGACAAGTATAAAAACGTATATTTTTCATTGCATCTCCCATTCTTTCTGCCCTGTCTATTTCGCCAGACATAATACTTTCGACAGGTATTTGGAAAATCCGGGATAATTCTGTTAATAAAGATATATCCGGATATCCAAGTCCCCGTTCCCATTTCGAAACGGCTTTATCGCTCACATAGAGAAGATCTCCCAATTCTCTTTGTGTTAAATTCTTTTCTTTTCGAAGCTTGCAGATAAGCTCTCCTATTTTTCGACTATCCATTTTTTCACCTCTTTTTTATCTTATCAGCCTATTCTTCTCGGCACAATCAACTCTTAGTAGAGTTTCCAGAATCCCTGAAACCAGTACTGGTTTTCAAGTACTTTTCATAAAGTCCTTGCTTTTTCTAAATTTCTCCATATTTTATTTTCCTTATGCTATAATGAAAAAATCAGAGGGAATATTCAAAATTTGATAGGGGGAATCTATGTATTCAATTAAAAAAATGGTACAACCGGACAACTTCGACGAAGCATGGGAACTGCTTCAGAAATCTCCCAGAAACGTCATTTTAGGCGGAGGTCTCTTTCTCAAGCTCGGCGAGAAATCGATCAACAAAGCTGTCGACCTGACCCATCTAGGGCTCGATTTCATCGAAAAAGTCGATGATTCTATTCGAATCGGGTCCATGGTTTCTTTTGGACGGCTGGAAGAGCATAAACTGCTCAACGATGAAACAGGAGGGATTATACGCAAATCGCTGGAGACTATAGTTTCAAAACAGATCCGAAATATGGCAACCCTTGGCGGGTCCATTATAACTCGATTCGGTTTTTCCGATTTTCTGCCAGGTCTTCTTCTTTTAAACCCTACTTTATATTTTTATAAATACGGGAAAATTACGTTAGAAGAATATTTTGCCTTGGAAAAACCGCTGACAAAGGATATTTTAATGGAAATTTCGATCCCTCTAAAAAAAGGAATCGGCGTCTACTGTACCCAGAAGAAAACCTACGGCGATTTTCCTATGCTTAATATGGCTTTGTTTTATACTGAAGGTCAGTACAAAATCGCTGTTGGAGCAAGGCCTGGACGAGCGATGATCGCTGAAAAAACTTCTAAATATCTTTCAGCCCATGAACTGGGCCCCTCGATACTTCAAGAAAGCCAGAAAATATTATTGGATGAAATTCCTCTTAGTACAAACGGCAAAGCCTCTAAACGCTATCGCGAACTTTTAGCAAAAGGCCTCCTCGAGAAATGTTTAAAGGAAATAAAAAATGAAAATCGATATAGTTGTTAACAAATCCCTATTATCCACCCATGTTGACCCGGATGAAACTTTATTAGAAGTGCTGCGAAAAAAAGGCTATACCAGTGTAAAACAAGGCTGCGATACCTCAAACTGCGGACTGTGTACCGTATGGCTTGATGGAACTCCTATTCTCTCCTGCTCTTATCTAGCTGTTAGAGCAGAGGGAAAAGAAGTCACAACCTTGGAAGGAATAAAGGAAGAAGCTCAAAAGTTCGGTGCATTTCTTTCCGAAGAAGGGGGCGAGCAGTGCGGCTTCTGCAGTCCTGGGCTGATTATGAATGTGGTGTATTTAAAAAAGAATTTCACGAATCCTTCAGAAGATGAAATCAACACCTTCCTAGCAGGCAATTTGTGCCGCTGTACCGGTTATTCTTCCCAAATGAGAGCTATAAAAAAATATTGCGAGTGTGATTATGACAACATTTAAATCAAAGATATCCGCCGAAAATATCGAAACCAAAAACAAAAATTTTAATTCAAAAAAAATAGGTTTAGACTATTCCCAAAAGAAGCTGGATGCCGACTCCATTATTCTGGGACAGGCAAAATATACCGACGACTTAACAGATCGCAATACTTTGATTATAAAAATCTTAAGAAGTCCTTATGCTTCAGCAGAAATTAAGAATATCGATACATCCCAAGCACTTAAAATTGACGGCATCGTAGACATCTATACCTATGAAGATGTACCGAAGTCTAGATTTACCCTCGCAGGCCAATCCTATCCGGAAGCCTCCGCTTATGACCGTTTAATTCTCGATAAAGAGCTGCGTTATGTAGGAGATCCGGTCTGTCTTGTCGTAGGGAAGAACGAAAAAGCCTGCAATCAGGCCTTAAAAAGAATCAAAGTAGTATACGATATTAAAGAACCTGTCCTCGACTATAAAACAGCTCAAGACCATCAAAACATCATTCACGACAAGGATGGAACATTCTTCAAACTACCGCAGAAAGTCAGCGGCTGCGATATCACACGAAATCTTACTGCTGATTTTGAAAGAAGTTTCGGCGAAGATCCAGAGGAAGTTTTTTCAAAATGCGATCATGTTATCGAGCGAACATACGAATGCCAGGCACAAGCCCACTGCATGATGGAAACTTACCGCTCCTATGCTTATATGGATCAGTGGAATCGTCTAACTGTAGTCTCCTCAACCCAGGTCCCTTTCCATATAAAAAGACAGCTTGCCATCGCCCTAGACATTCCCGCTTCCAGAATCCGAATAATAAAGCCCCGTGTAGGGGGAGGATTCGGAGGGAAACAGTCCTCCGTTACAGAAACCTATGCAGGTTTTGTCACCTTGATGACAGGAAGAGCTTCCAAAATTGTCTTGTCTAGAAAAGAGACCTTTGCTGCCACAAACACCCGACACGCTATGGAGCTTACTGTAAAAATGGGCGCCTCCAAAGAAGGGAGGATTGAGGCCATTGATATGACTGTCCTCTCCGATCAGGGCGCTTACGGCGAACATTCTTATACCACCTTAAATGCTGTAGGAGAAAAATCACTTCCTCTTTATAATAAAGTCCGTTCTGTCCGTTTCCGAGGGAAAGCCGTCTATACCAACAAAGTTCCCGGAGGAGCTTTTCGGGGATACGGTGCTACCCAAGGAATTTATGCACTGGAGTGCTGTGTCAACGAGATGGCAAAAGAGCTTGATATGGATCCTATAGAACTCCGCCTTTTAAATATCAGCGGCGAAGGCGAAACAACTTTAGCTTACGGAAAAACTATAAACAGTTCAAAGTTGAAAGAATGTATTCTAAAAGGTAGAGAAATGATCCGATGGGATGAAAAGTACCCATCCTATACTGCCAAAGAAGGCAAGATCCGTTCCATCGGAATGGCCATCGCTATGCAGGGTTCCGGTATTGCAAATATCGACAGCGCTTCTGCTGAAATCCGACTAAACGAAACAGGAGATTACACCCTTTTAATGAGCGATACAGACTGCGGTACAGGATCGGATACAATACTGACCCAGATGGCCGCCGAGGAATTGGGCTGCGAGATCGAAAAGATTACCCCGATCACTGCGGATACCGATACAACGCCTTTCGATCCCGGCTGCTACGCTTCCAGCGGAACCTATGTCACAGGAAACGCCGTTAAAAATGCATGTGAAAACTTAAAAGAAAACATTTTGAAAGAAGCTTCTGAACGATATAGCGTCTCTTTAGAAAAACTGACATTATCCGAAGAAAACATCTATCATGAAGACAGCCTTCTCTGTACAGTAGCTGAAATGGCTGCAGAGCTTACAAAAGGTGTTAACGGCAAACTTCTAAACGGCATCGGAAGCTTCGGCTCCTCCATCTCCCCTTCTCCTTATATGGCAGGATTTGTAGAAACGGAACTGGATCCTTTGACAGGGGAAGTAAAGGTAATCGACTACAAAGCTGTTATCGACTGCGGAACCGTGATTAACAAAAACTTAGCCGTAGTCCAAACAGAAGGCGGTATTATGCAGGGCATCGGTTTTGCTCTCTATGAAGAAGTCCGATACGATGACAAAGGAAAGCTTCTAACAAGAGACTTTTCCTCTTATAATCTTCCTACCAGAAAAGAAAGCACCTCTATCGAAACAGCCTTTGAAGAAAGCTACGAACCTACAGGACCCTATGGGGCAAAATCCATCGGAGAACTGGTGATGAACACCCCTGCTCCTGCGATTACCCAAGCAGTCTATAACGCAACAGGAGCCGTTTTTAGAAAACTTCCCATCACAAGCGAAGAAATACTGTTAACCTTGGATGAAATGAAAAATAAAGAATAAAAAGGCAAAAGGCTTGAAGAAAATCTTCAAGCCTTTTACCTTTTAATAGAAAACGCTAGTTAGGTCTAGCTCATGCCACTCATTTCCTAATGACGGTGAATTTCCGTTCTTGGTTAGAAATGATCGTCCACCCTTCTTTTCTAGAGCTCTCCATATTTTTTCCAAGCTCTCTAAATTATTTATGATAGTTCTCGTTATTGTTGATTTTACAAACACGATAGATCTGTTCTAATAAAACGATCCGCATCAGCTGATGAGGCAGTGTCATCTTTGAAAAAGAAAGATTTAAATCGCCTCTTTCTTTTACGTCTGGATGAAGTCCATGGGAAGATCCGATAATAAAAGAGAACCCTCCGTAGCCGTCTACTTCTTTTTCTTTTACAAATTTTGCCAAAGCCTCGCTGGCAAACTGTTTCCCTTCTACGGCTAGTACGATGCAAAAATCTTTATCGATCTTTTCCAGAATCTTTCGGCTCTCTTTTTCTAAAGCCTGCTCGATTTCTTTTTCTGAAGGATTCTGTCCCAGATTCTCCTCTTTTATCTCTATAATTTCTATCTTTCCGTAGCCTGAAAGCCTCTTTCCATATTCTTTCTGGGCTTCAACAAGATATTTTTCTTTCAAGTTTCCTACTGTAATAATCTTATTATTCATCTTCTACTCCAATTCAATAATCCCGCTGGCATAAGACCGATTGGCCACGGTCATATCGATATCTCTTTCTGTATCCAGCCCTAAAGACAAAAGATAATTGTTTACCGTATTAAATGCAACTCTTGGAGAATTGTTTTCGCTGCTCAAGTGTGCTAAAAAAACTTTCTCTCCACTTCCCTGAAGCACATCTCCTAAAAGCCTTCCACAGTCATCATTGGAAAGATGGCCTTTTGACGAAAGGATTCTTTGCTTAAGCCGATAAGGATATATTCCATTTTTAAGCATGGCGATATCGTGATTGGATTCCACAAAAAAGATATCCGATCCTCGTATCGAGTCCATCATCTCTGTATTATAAAGACCTGTATCTGTAAGGAGACTGATCTTTTTCTCCCCTTTTTGAATGATATATCCGCAGGCTTCTGCACTGTCGTGAGAGGTGGTAACCGGAAGTATGTCTAAATCCCTAAGACCGAAATACAGATCGTTTTTAAAGATTAGAATATTATCTTCATCAATCTTGCCTATTTTATTTGTCATGGCACACCATGTGCCTTCATTTGCTATGACAGGGATACGATAACGTCTGCTCAAGACCCCCACACCTTTAATATGGTCTGAATGTTCATGAGTTACGAGTATCGCATCCAGTTCAGAAGGATCCACATCGATGGAATCAAGCAGCTTCTCCACCTGCTTGCCGCTGAAGCCTGCATCGATTAAAATTTTTGACCGGTCGCTCTCAACATAAATACAGTTCCCGCTGGAACCGCTGGAAAGCGAACAAAAACGTAAACTCATTTTTCCCTCCCTAATATAGAAACATATTTTAATGTCGTAGTTTTATTGTATACCCTTTTTAACCTAGTTAAAAGCAGTATAATGAATTCTCTATAAAAAAAGCACCGTACCCGACGATGCTTTTAAATCTTTAGTTTATAACTTGCTCTTTTCTTCTTCACTGTAAACAACTTTTCCCTTGCAGCTTTTCACCACCACAGGAATATTATTCCGGCTCAAAACCCTCGCATCTGCTTTTTCTTCCATCGGGTACAGCTTTCCCATGGATATTGCAAAAACAAAATAGATAAAAGCTGTCTGGTGCCAGAATATCGTCACATCCACCATACCGTGGATAATAATAACCGCTGTTAAAAACAAGATTACAGTATAATAAGGAGATTTTTTTGCATGATGAACCTCATCTCGTATTCTCTTCGCAAAAGGAAAAATCAACGCTATTCCCATTACTCCGAAATTTACAAGCCCGTCTAAAATAATATTATGGCTGTGATGAACCACCCGAGAACCGATGCTGTGCACTTCACTGTGTATCCCTAAAGGGCCAACCCCTGTAAGCCAGTTCTGGTCAATAATATGAAGCGCTTCTCTCCAGATTTTTTCTCTAAGACCTACTGCATGCTCCATCGTTCCAAAACGAGGAAACAGTCCTGTTTCTCCGATGATATTAATCCCGATAAAAAGGGCAATCCCCACTTCGATCCAGCCGATCTTTGTTTTTGTCAGTTTTAAATTCATTAAAACCAATAACAGCACAGCTGTTGCAAGTCCCGACCTGGATCCTGTTAAAATAAGCGCCCCGAATGCTAATATCGTTAAACAGATATACAGAACTCTATGAATCTTTTTCTTAGATTTGTGAGCCAAATAGCCTGTTACGATAATCATCATCTCGCAGACCATGGCATAATAATTAGAATTAAAATAGTTTGAAATCTCTCTATTTTCTGCAGAATACTCCGCCAATGCCATTAAAGACATATCGTTTTGCAGAAATAGAATTCCATATTTTGCTATTGTCGCTATAAAAGTAAGACCCGTCATAATAACGATCACTCGAATCGAATCTTTAAATAAAGTCTTTGTTAATTTGTTTCGGTAAAACAAGAAAAACATACAAAAGATCAAAATCCCAATACTTGCCATAAGTCCATAGCTATTTTGGTGAATAACAGACACAACGATGGAATAGACGATAAACACAAAAAGAAACTTTGTGCGGGCTATTTCCTTTACTATTTTTCCTATTTGATTTGTATATATATAATAGAATAGATTAAAAGCCAAAAATGCAAAACCTATATAAAAAGGCAGATACATTGCAATACAGGTAATGATAATCAGTTTTTCATCCATATCATAATTTTTAAACCGCTCTAACATAATCTGTCCTCGCTCAAGTTTTATGTTCCTTTGAATAGATGGCAATATTAATAGTACAATATTATATTATACACAATTCTTCATGCAATTGAAATAAAAAGTTCACATTATCTTCATATTTCTTCATATTTTACACCAGATTATTTCCCTCTTAAACAGCATTGATGCAAAAGCAGGTTTTCCTTAGAGCTGCATAAAACTTTGAATATCTCTTTTTAATTCCTTTTCGGCCTTCTCTTTATCTCCATTTTTCAATAACTCTATTAAGCTGTCATGCTGATGGCTGTATAGATTAAAAACCGATTTATCCCAATGATTCCAATAAAACTGGGCAAAAATAATCATCTGCTTTGTCATAGCTGTTTTTAAAGTCTCGTAAAAGAATTCATCATGATAAAAAGACGCCAGCTTAAGATGGAAATCTTGATTGGCTTTCCAATAATTTTCGATTTGGGATTTATCGACATCCGACGTTGTTGAATGGTGAAGTTCTTCCAAATTCTGAATATCTTCCAATTGAATCCGATCCCAGTATTTTTTTAGATATTCAATTTCCACAACTTCCCTAAATTGGATAATACTTTTTAAATATTCATCGGAATATTGAACAATGGTATAGCCGTATCTCGGAACGCTCTTTAAAACCCCTTCATTGCACAACTCAATCAAGGCATCTCGAATAGGTGCTTTGCTTACTTCGTATTTTGCCATAAGCTCCTTTTCATTGATACGGTCATATATATTATATTTACCCCGAATAAGGTCTTTTTTAATATTTTCATACACTTTAATTCTTAAATTTTTCTCTGCCATTTTTTCCTCTTTTCGTTGACAATTAAAGCTTTTGCTGATATGATCAGTAATATCATTAGTAGTCTTATCAGTTTAAATCTTTTATCTATTATATCACAGGAGGTTCCTATGGATAAAATCACCCAATATCAAATGAAAAATATCCTTCTTCAAGAAGTAATGCCTGCCTTAGGCTGTACAGAGCCTATCGCCATTGCATTAGCCGCAGCAAAAGCCAGAGAAGTTCTAGGGGAGCTTCCTGAAAAAGCTACTATTCTCTGCAGCGGCAATATTATAAAAAACGCAAAATCTGTTATCGTACCAAATGCAGAAGGCCTGCACGGCATTGAAATCGCAGCTTCTTTAGGAATACTAGGCGGCGATTCTTCTAAAGGACTTAAGGTTCTAGAAAACATTACCCATGAAATGATCCTAGAAGCAAAGAAACTTATCTTCGAAAACAAAATCAAAGTTCAGTTTGTAGAAGGAATTGAAGGTCTTTATATCGTGGCAAATCTTGTCAAAGACAAAGATCAAGCCATCGTAGAATTAAAAGATGACCACAGCTCTTTTTATTCTATTCAAAAAGACGGAGAATATCTATTGGCTCCCCCTGAAAATGAAGGAGAAAAGAATTCGACTGATTCGGATTTGGAAATTTTATCCATTGGATCTATCTTAGAATTTGCAGATACCGTTGATTTAAATGAAAACAAAGAGTTGACAACTCTTCTTGATATGCAGATTGAATACAATACAGCCATCGCTGAAGAAGGCCTCGCTAAAGAATACGGTTCATCCATCGGGAAAACTCTTTTAGAATACAACGACGAAAATGTTTTGAAAATAAAAGCAAGAGCTATGACTGCTGCAGGAAGCGACGCCAGAATGGGCGGCTGCAGCAAGCCGGTCATGATAAACTCTGGCTCCGGCAATCAGGGAATGACCGTATCGATTCCTGTTATCGTTTATGCCAAGGAATTAAAAAAAGAAAAAGAAGATCTGTATCGAGCACTTATATTATCAAATCTGATCAGTATTTATCAAAAAAGATATATTGGTAAACTTTCCGCTTTCTGCGGTGTGGTAACAGCAGCTGCCGCAAGCGGCGCCGGTATCGGCTATCTTTTAGGATTTACAAAAGAAAAAATCGAGAAAATTATTATCAACACCGTTGCCACTACAGGAGGCATGGTATGCGACGGAGCAAAACCCTCCTGCGCCTCTAAAATCTCCTTGGCTGTAGAAAATGCCATCTCTGCAGTTCAAATGGCGGACAAAGGCGTTTCCTTTTCTTCCGGCGAAGGAATCGTCGGAGAAAGCGCTGACGAAACCATAAAAAATATAGGACAAATGGCAAAGTTGGGCATGAGAACAACGGATGTGGAGATTTTGAATATTATGCTTTCAAAACATTGATAAAGAGAAGGCAGGATTCCTACGGAACCTAGGCGAGATTCCTGGGGAACTCAGGCAGGCTCCCTTCGGGACCCAGGCAGGATCGCTACGCGACCTAGGAAATATCAGCGGATAGTTTATAAAATAGTGTCAAATCTTCCAATTTTAAGAATCTCCCTCTCTGATAACTAAAAAATACCCTGCAAAAAGTATGAGCCATCATTTTCTAATACAAAAAGGCGGCATTGCGTTGCAAACAGGCAGGATTCCCGCGGAACCTTGGCGAGATTCCTGGGGAACTCAGGCGGGCTCCCTTCGGGACCCAGGCAGGATCCCTTTGCGACCTAGGAAATGGCAGCGGAGAGTTTATAAGAAAGTTAAAGTCTTTCAAATTTCATAATCACCCTCTCTGATAACTAAAAGAAGGAAAGTGAATAACATCACTTTCCTTTTTTATTACAATACATTCCGAAATTCAGACTATTTCTTACATGCTGCTACACTCTTTTTTAAAAAAGTACTCATGCCGTTGGCATGAGTACTTAAGTTAAAAAAGAAAAGAAACACGCTCCTGTTTCTACCTTCCCTAACCCCTACAACCTATAACCTATTCCCTATCTCTTCTCTCTTTCCTCTAGGCCGCAAAGCAGTCCTGCCTAAAGCCTAGGTGCCATAGGCATCCTGCCTGGATTGCGCAGCAATCCCGCCTAAAGCCTCTATCTCCCTATCGTCGCAACCATTACAGCTTTTATCGTATGCATTCTATTTTCTGCTTGGTCGAACACTTTAGAGTGAGGGCTTCTGAAGACTTCATCTGTTACTTCCATTTCTTCCAGTCCGTACTCTTCATGGATTTGTTTTCCGATTTCTGTATTTAAATCGTGGAAGCTTGGAAGGCAGTGCAAAAATACGACTTTATCGTTTTCGCATTTTTTGATCATTTCCATATTTACTTGATAGTCTTTTAAAAGATCGATTCTTTCTTTAAACTGATCTTCTTCTCCCATAGAAACCCAAACATCTGTATAAAGCACATCGGCTCCTTTTACAGCGTTGATGTCTTCTGTGATCTCAATTTTTCCGCCTGTTTCCTTGCAGACTTCTCTCATCTCTTCTACAAGCTCTTTTCCAGGCCATAAGGATTTTGGCGCAATAATATGGATTTCCATTCCTACCTTTGCAGCTCCGATCATTAAAGAGTTTGCCATATTATTTCTGCCGTCTCCGATATAGCAGAATTTCACATCTCTCAAAGGTTTTGCCACATGTTCTTTTACAGTTAAGAAGTCAGCTAATATTTGTGTTGGATGGTAAAGATCAGTCAATCCATTCCACACAGGCACATTAGAATGCTCTGCCAATTCTTCTACCCTCTCATGGGAGAATCCTCTAAATTCGATTCCGTCATAGAAACGGGCTAACACTTTAGCCGTATCTTCCACAGACTCTTTTTTTCCAAACTGGCTGTCTTTTGAGCCTAAGAATGTAACTTGGCCTCCTTCATCAAAACAAGCTACTTCGAAAGCAGTTCTTGTTCTTGTAGATGCTTTTTCAAAAAGCAGAACAATGCTTTTTCCTTCTAATAAATCCCCTTTGTTACCTGCACGTTTTTTCGCTTTTAAATCAGCGGACAGATTTAACAAGTATTCTATCTCTTCTGATGTAAAGTCTTTTAATGTTAAAAAATCTCTTCCTTTCAAATTAAACATTAACTGCCTCCTTAGAATTCTGTATATATGTAGTATTCGTAAGTTCATTATAAAGTAAAAAGGATCTTAATTGCAATAAAGTTTTATGGTAAAAATTTCATAATTTAAAAGCAAGTAAATGTCTTTTTATAAAAAGAAAGCACACTCTAATGTGTGCTTTCTTGCATATTAACTATAAATTATCTTTTCAAATCATTATCGAGATCTAAACGTTTTCTCTCATCATCAGTCAATAGATCGTCATCATCTCTTCTAATGTTTCCATCTACATTTCCGCGAATATCAGCATCCCCATCTACTTCAATATCTTCATGGCGTACTGTTTCCGTAATATTTTCTGTATCTTGATGCTTTACTTTTTTGATGGATATTTCGTCATCAACGACTGTTTTTTTATTTACTTCTACGCGTTCTTCACTGATAGGAATATGAATTTCATCATTTTCATCCCAAACGCCATCTCCTAGATCTCCATCTCGTACTTCTTTTCCATCTCCGCGGCGTCTTTCGATGATAATTTCTTCTTTTTCCACTGGAACTTCAATGTTTTGAGTTTCTTCCTTTACAACTTTTCTAACATTGACTTCCCCAGTTTCGACTCTATCTTTATCTATATTTAATTTTTCTTTTTTAAGCTCTAATACTTCTTCTTCTGTAGTATTGCGCTCTCGATCATAATCATCACGTAGTCTATTTCTATCATCTAAATCAGTATCTCTTTCGTAAGCTGTTCCTGCTAGATTATCTTTGTCGGTATAAGCTGCGTTTCTGCCTGCGACAGTCGTATCCGCATCATCCTCAACCAAGACCACACTTTGTCCAGCTTGAAGATCGTTTCTATATTCCTCTACTACTCTTCTGTCGTCATCTGCTATATCTCTGTCCCAATAATCGTCGCTATATTGATCATAAGTGAAGGCGCCTTTTATTTTTTCCCAAAGGCTTAAATCATTGTCGGCATCGCCGTCATGTCTTGCATCTAAATTGCTGCTTAGGTCTTCGTTGGAAATAACTTTAATCTGATCTTTTGTGTAGCCTCTCTCTAACAGTTCCTCTACTGCTCTTCTTGCTTCTGTTGCAGATGCATATTTACCATATACTCGTTTTATAATTTCCTCCTAATTTAATTTAGATAAAAAGCCATAATAAGGTCGGGAATTTTTACCTGTCTTATCTATACCCAAACAGAAAATAAATATTCAAACAGGACTAATTTTGTATTAATATTAAAACATTATAATAATATATGACTTAATCGAATTTTATGATATGTCTTGAGACAGATCTCGATATAAAAATCATCCATTATTCTTATCCTTCTGTTACAATAGTTTATGGAGGTTGCTATGAAAAAAGCTAATGAAAACAGAATGGGATTTGAACCTGTCCTTCCTTTGCTTTTAAGGATGTCATCGCCGGTGATTTTTTCCATGTTTATTTCAAGTTTATACAATGTGGTAGACAGTTATTTTGTTGCCCAAATCAGCGAAAAAGCGCTGCGTGCTGTCTCTTTAAGCTACCCGATACAGTTAGTCCTTATCGCTTTTGGCGTAGGAACAGGAGTCGGCATTAATTCTTACGCTGCAAGACTTCTTGGCCAAAGAGAAGAAGAAAAAGCATCGAATGTAGCAAGCCACGGTCTTCTTTTAGCTATCGCGACTTCTTTCGTCTTTATGCTTTTTGGGCTTTTCGGAGTAGAAAGCCTTTTTTCTACCTTTACAAATGATCCAGAAGTGTACGCCATGGGAGTACAATACAGCCGCCTTATTTCTATTTTTTCCATCGGTTCTATTGTGCAGATCTCTCAAGAAAAAACGATACAAAGCACAGGCAGGATGTTTGTGCCCATGCTTTCTCAGCTTATCGGTTCTCTTTTAAATATCGTTCTAGACCCGATTTTTATCTTCGGTTTTTTCGGTATTCCTGCTATGGGCGTTACAGGTGCTGCTGTGGCCACTTTGATCGGTCAGTTTGTAGGAGCTTATATCTGTATTCATTATCTTCTCATCTATGACGGAGAACTTAAAATCACGAAAAAACACTATTCCTTTGATTGGGACATTATAAAAGAAATCTATAAAGTAGGACTGCCTTCGATTATTATGCAGTCTATCGGCGCCTTGCTGAATATGGGCTTTAACTACATACTCATTCCTATTTCAGAAATCGCCGTTTCCGTGCTGGGAATCTATTATAAGCTTCAAAGCTTTATCTTCCTGCCGGTTTTCGGCTTGACTCAGGGAGTTCTGCCCCTTATAGCCTATAACTACGGCGCAAAGAAGAAAACAAGAATCGATGAATCTATGAACTACGGCTTTAAGATTGCCGCTCTTATGATGGGAATCGGAACAGCCATTTTTCTGCTCTTTCCCGAAGAACTGCTGCAGATTTTTAACAGCACCCCAGAGATGATCCAAATCGGTGTCCCTATGCTTCAGATCACTTCACTTTGTTTTATACCAGCCGCCCTTGGTATTATGTACTCCACCTTCTTCCAAGCTTTAGGCTATGGAATATACAGTCTACAAATGTCGATCTTAAGGCAAATGATTGTAATCCTTCCTTTAGCAAAACTTTTAAGCTATATTAGTTTAGAAAGCATCTGGCTTTCTTATCCCATAGCAGAAATTTTTGCACTGGCTTATGGCTATTATCTTTATAAGAAAATCTATACGAATAAAATTCTATTATTGAAGGAGAATTAGGGAAAGATAGGCTCTAAGCTGTAGGCTTTAGGCGGGATGCCTACGGCACCCAGGCGGCACGCCTTACGGCGGCTAGGGAAAAGATAGGATAAAGATAAGAAATAGGTTATAGGTTGTAGGGGTTAGGGAATGTAGAAACAGGAGCGTGTTTCATTTGTTTATCTAAATATACTCTTGCCTGTTTCTAAGAGATCCTTTGTTAAAAATAAATTTAATTCTATTCATTTAGTATGAAAGGACTGGCGGTTTGGAGAAGGCTTTGAACTGGCAGTTTTTTTGATGTTTATTTAGATAATAAAATCAAAATAGACACTTTTCAAAAAAGAAAAAGCCCTTTATAATACACTCAATCTCTATCTGACGCAATGTAGAAGAAGTCCGAGTCAAAGAGATTAAAGAAAAATTCAAATGGATTATTTTGAGCTGACCTTCCTAAGAAAACAGATTTTAAATATATGAAAGAAGCGAACATTGTTTCTGCAGCTAGCCACGGAAATAATATCCCTAGAAAGTCTTTACGTCACAAGACCATGCTAGAAGTATTTATGTAACCCTGTCTCGATTAACTTGAATATTCTGATATAGTATTCCTGATATAACCGCAAAAGAGTCCACTGGGTCTTGACTATCCAACACCCAGTGGACTACATCTAGCTAAGGCTGTGCAAAAAAATATCGGCCTTACCCTGTTCTGGAAAGCCGATACACAAAATGTTTCATACACCTTATTCCTTTAAACGGTCCATTTCCTTTACCGGTTGTTATTTCTCGTTTCAATTAATGCCTTTGAACTAGAAAGCCCAAACCCGATTAAGGAGATTGTAATAAGTAGATAATATAACCTATTCTCCATTTGAGTAAAACCTAATGCAAATATAATTACGGATAGCCCCATAACAGCATTCCATTAATTAGGCTTTTCCAGGTATGGATCCAGAACAATACACAGTAGTACAATACGAATAATTCAAATAAAAACGAGCTTACCTGCATTCGCAGCGGCTCGTTTTTTATCTTTTATTCTTCAATAAATCCCATTAACGATTTTCTTTCCTTAATATCCCCGCTACAACCTCCCTTAATTCCGGCACAACTTCTTCTTCAAACCAAGGGTTTTTTTTATGCCATCTAAAATTAAGGGGAGAAGGATGGACAAGGGGAAAGTATTTTGGCAGATAGTTTTTATAATTTCGTACTGTTTCCGTGAGATTCTTCTCTTTTTCTTCTTTTAGATAAAAATCTATGGCATATTTTCCGACTAATAAAACAAGTTCTATCTTATCCATTTCTTTTAAAAATAAGGGATGCCATTTCTTTGCAAAGTCTTTGCGGGGCTTATTATCGCCGCTTTTTCCTTTTCCCGGATAATAGAAATCCATGGGAAGTATCGCAAAGTTTTCAGGATTTCGAAACTCCTTTTCGCTTATCCCCAGCCATTCTAAAAGCTTTTCGCCGCTTTTATCATTAAAAGCTGTCATAGATTCCTGTGCCTTTACTCCCGGAGCCTGCCCGACGATTAAAATTCTCGATTCTT
The DNA here is from genome assembly GCF_052116305.1 of Gallicola sp. Sow4_E12. Lineage (NCBI taxonomy): Bacteria > Bacillati > Bacillota > Tissierellia > Tissierellales > Peptoniphilaceae > Gallicola > Gallicola sp. Sow4_E12. The sequence goes on from NZ_JBQKLI010000016.1 coordinate 32,891, forward strand.
TATCCGCAACAAACAAAGGCATAATATCCTTATCGGTATATTTTTTATTCTCTGTATCTTCTATGATTTCTTTTTTTATTCTTTCTATCATAGTCTCCCTTTCTTTCACTCTAAGATAAACCTCTTCCCTTTGAATCAGAGGATATCAGCCTTATTCAAAGAAAAATTTGCCCTTCTTTCTCTAAAACCTTACTTTTTTACCTCTTATATAAACCTCACTGGGCAGTATCTTATGAAGCTCTTCTTCCGGGAGTGTTTCTAAGTCTTCCTCTAGCAGCATAAAGTCCGCAGAATATCCTTCTTGAAGTTTTCCGATATTCTTCATATCATTGATCATGGCTCCATTGATAGTATAAAGAATAAGAGCATCTTTTAAGCTTAGTTTTTCTTTTTGATTGATATCTGCTTTTTCTGTTAAGGAACGTCTGGTTACGGTAGGTTCGATTCCCAGCCATGGGTTGGCCGGCTCTGGGTGGTAAGTTGAAGGAGCATCGTTGCTTAGCGCTACATAGGGATATTTTATTCCCTCTGGGTCATAGAGGCTTTTTAATCTGTTGATCTGAAGAAATCTTTCTTCATCGAGATATTTTGAATAGGGCTCGTATTCTGCATAGAAGAAGATACTTTGTCCCGAGACTCCGATTCCCAGTTCGTGGATTTTTTTGATTTGATCGTCTCGAAGGGTTGTCCCGTGTTCAATCCGAATACTCGGCGCTCCTTCGATCCAGTTCCCCAACTCTTCAGCTAGTTCGATAATAATATCTGCAGAATGATCCCCCATAGCATGGGTTTTTACTTGAAGTCCTTTTTCTTTTGCGAACTTCATAATCTCCCGCAGTTCTTCTTTGTTCCCTGTCATAAGGCCTTTTGTAAGCTCCCTGTTCTTGTCTTCTTCCGAAGGGGTATTTCCGTCTCGTTTTACATAGAGACTGTCTTCGATCTTCGGAAACTCTTTTGTCATGCCTGCTGAACCGTTGCTGATGGTTCCGTCGAGAAAGTATTTTAAACCGCTGAGTTTCACCTTGGCGCCAGTGGAAGCGGTATAGCCTTCTTTTCTTTTATCAATTTCTTCTTGAGATAAAGAAGATACGGTGTCGTTCCATAGATAATATACAGCCACGTCCTGCAAGAATCCTTTTTCCATGGATTTCAAATATAGATCCATCATATCTCCCTCTTCATCGATAATGCCAAGGGTTTCCGATACAGATCCAATTCCGTATTTTGCAAGCTCTAGAGATGTGGCTACCATTTTTCTGATCTTTTCTTCTTCCGATTTTATAGCGAAGATTTCTCCCGGCAAAAAGGCCGCCTTTTCCGACAAAAGTCCTGTCGGCGCTCCCTGTTCATCCCGATGGATAATGCCACCTGCAGGATCTGGATAATCTTTGTCAATTCCTGCAAATTCCAAAGCTAAAGAATTTACAACGCAGTTGTGAAGGTCCGACCGCTGAATCCGAACCGACTTTTCTGTACTGACCTTGTCCAGATCATATCTCGTTGGAGATCTTCCTTCTTCAAATTTTGTTTCGTCGTATCCCCATCCTTCAATAGTAGAAGCTTCCGGATTTGCTGCGTCTATTTCTCGAAGTTTCTCGATCATCTCCTCAATACTATTGACTTCTGGAGCCATAATAGAAAGCTTTCCTACAAGCTCCGTTAAAATCGTCGGATGGATATGAGTTTCTACAAAGGCCGGAAGAACCGTTTTTCCTTTAAGATCTACACATTCTTCCCCTTCGGGAATCTCCTCTTTCCTTCCTGTCCATATTATCTTTCCATCGTCCACTTTCATGGAATCTATATTTTTATTTAAAAGAAATTTTCCATTACTATAATACATAATTACCTCCATTTTCTCGCTAATTATATATACCCAAGAAAACATAGTGCGAATGTGATAGAGAAAGAAGGAGTGGATGTTGAAAAGCTGATCTTTACTTCTTTATATAAATCATACTATCGAATTTATTAACTCTTTAAAACTTACAATACTTAGACTATAACAAGAAACACGTCTCTTGTTTCTTCTTCAGCTCCCCTCTTTCACACTTCACGCTTAATATAATCCTATTTTTCTCAAAAAAAGAAGAGCCCAGCATTTATACTGTTCTCTTCTCTAGATTTGAGATTTACTTTAAGTCGTATTTCTTTTCAAGCTCTTCTAAAAGAGCTGTGTATTTTTCTCGTACTTCTGTATTTTTATCATTGAAAACTCTTGTTTCTTCTTCTACCTTTTCAAGCACTTCCGCTGGCAGATTTTTCACAGCGAAGGGATAGACTACGTCGTTTTCTTTATCGATATGGGAGCGAAGCTGTCTTCTGTATCCTAAAGCATTTGTCATGATCTCAAGTTTGCCTTCTTCTGTAGGATTTGTTTCGTATTCATTTAAGGCAGCTTCCAAGTCTAGGACAAGGGCACGGCCTTGATCATGTTCAACATACATTCCGCTTCGTACTAATTTTTCTGCAACAGGTCCTAAATGTTCAAGCATATAGCTGAAAAGAATTTCTTCTTCTTTTCCATGGTGATATGCATCTCCATAGTCCCGGATAAACTCCACCATTTTTCTTAAATCTTCTACAGGTACTTCTTCTCCGTGAAGGATCTTTAAGGAAATAGCTTGAATGACATCATTTACACGATTGATATTCTCATGTTCCAACTCTAATTGATCTATGCTATACATTTTTTCTCCTTACAGTATACTGATTGTCCTTACGGGAATATTCTAATCCTTCTCCAGCTAAGCCTGTGATATAGGCATCTCTAAGCTGATAATAAAGTTCCCGGTCTAACCCTTCTTCTTCGAAAAATCCTCCGTGAAGATCACTTGTTCTCTCCCACTGGATGCTGTCGGCTGAGTTTTCTACTACTGCATTGACACGGTCGCAGGGCATTCCGTCTAAACAAGAGTCGTTTACTTTTTGATAAACTTCTTCTGGCGAAGAAGATCTTTCCATGCCGGCTCCGCCCTTATAGAAGATTTCTTCTAATTCTTCAGTCGAGATCCCTTTTTCTTTCGCAAGAGAAACAGCCTTTGCAAGTCTTTTCTCCGATTCTTCAATTTGACCTTGAAGCCATCCGTGGATATTTCCCGTATCGATATGATCTTCTAAAGATCCTTCTGGAAGGGAACCTCTTTCTTTATAAAAAGTTTCTTTATCCGCTCCGCTTTTTTCTAATAATGTTTTGATGATTTCTTCTTGTATTTCGATCTTCTTGTACAGCCAAAAATGAATCGGCGCTAAAAACTTACTCATCTCTATCTTCTCCCTTTTTCAATAAATATACGATCTTGCCCCTAACATCGATAAGACCTTCTTTTTTCATTTTATTAATCTCTCTGGACACGGAAGGTCTGGTTGTTCCTAAATAGTCCGCTAATTCTTCTCGATTATATTTTAATATTACTTTTCCATTCTGCTCGTTCTGCTGGAAAAACCGCATTAGTTTTTGTCTTAGTGTCAATTCTGATAGAATAAGATTTTTTGTATTCAGATAAAAAGCCTTTTGGCTTAATACATTGATCATATTTCGTATCATCACTTTTACGAAAGGTTCATCCCAATTTTTGTAATCCAGAAACTCTTCTTTCGGTATTTCTAAAACAACAGAATCTTTTAATGCTACACAGGAATAATCATACATCCGATTTTCCATAAACACATAGACTTCCCCAAAAACGGTGCCGCTTTCTTTAAAAATATTAACAATCGTTCTTTTTCCGTCCTCTTCGATATTAGAAACTGCTACGGAGCCTTCTACTAAAACATATAATTTTTCCGGATAATCTTCTTGGACAAATAAATACGAATCTTTTTCATAGAATTTTTTTACGGCTCCTACAGCAGCTAATTGTACTTCGATTTCTTCTTTTTCTAAATTTTTGAAAAGAGGACTTTTATCTATATATTCCATATTCTCCTCCTTCCAGAGTAGATTACCATATGATTTATCGAAATAACTGTAACTGATGTTACTATCCCTATGCTTTTACTAAACTTTCTGCCAAGGCTTCAATTTGGACATCGATCTCGTCTGTAGGATTATAAAGGGATTTCACTTCCTCATCCACTACTTCAAAACCAGAATTTGTTAATATCTCTCTTAACTTCTTGTTTCCTTCACCGCTCCATCCGTAGCATCCGAATACACCGGCTTTTTTATCTTTAAACTTCATTTCATGAAGGAATGCAAGCCATCCTGATACAGAGGATAATAATGCATTTCCTACTGTGGGAGATCCCACTGCAATCGCCTTGGATTTAAAGACTTCTGTGATAATATCATTTTTGTCATAAAGTGAAATATTATAGACTTTAACAACAGTATCCGGAGATTTTTCTCGGATTTCTTTGGCTAGTTTATGAGCCAATTTCTTTGTTCCATCCCACATAGTGTCGTAGATAACAGTAATTTGATCTTCTTTATAAGCATCTGCCCAAGCAATATATTTTTCGATAATCTGAGTTGGATTGTCTCTCCAAATCGCTCCATGGGACGGGGCGATAATATCAAAGGTAAGATTCAAATCGCCGATTTCTTTTAATTTTCTTTTTGCAAAGCTGGAATAGGGAGTTAAAATATTTGCATAATATTTTAAAGCTTCTTCATCCATACTGCATTGATCTGCTTTGTCGTTAAACAACTCTTCCACTGCATAATGCTGTCCGAAAGCATCGTTTGAAAAGAGAACATTGTCTCCCGTCATAAACGTCGCCATACTGTCTGGCCAGTGGAGCATTTTCATTTCTACGAAAACAAGGCTTTTCCCGTTTCCGATATCAATACTGTCTCCCGTTTTTACTACATTATAGTTCCATTCTGGATGATGATACATTCCAGTCAAGGATTTCACCGCTGCCTGAGTACAATAGATGGGAAGACCCGGTACTTCTTCTAATAAGGCAGGAAGAGCCCCGCTGTGATCCACTTCCCCGTGGTTGATTACGATAAAATCCAAGTCTTTTAAGTCGATTTCTTTTTTTAAATTGTCTAGAAATTCGTTTTTATGGGGTTCCCAAACAGTATCCACTAAAAATGTTTTTTCTTCCTGAACTAAATAAGCATTCTGGCTGGAACCGTTATGGATCGAATAATCCGCTCCGTGAAACTCTCTTAATTCCCAGTCTATTTTCCCAACCCAATATATATTATTCTTGACTTGTTTTTTCATTAGCTTCTCCTTTTAATTTTTCGAATAAGATGGAGTTTTCTTTAAAGATATGGATAAATACATCTTCTACTAAAGTATGAAGTGTTTCGAAGGTTCTGTTGTAAGTGAAGCATGCATCTTCCGGCACTTCAAAATGATCTGTAAGGTCGATCATCTCTTTAATTACCGCACCGGCTCCTTCATGATCTTCTTCTAATTCTTCAACTTTCTTAAGGGTTTCCTTCGTAATATTTCCGTCTTTATAATCCTTTAAGATCATTGGAAAAGTGATTTTTTCCTCTTTTACGAAATGTTCTTCTAATTCTTTCTTTAAGTCGGCAAACAGGCTGTGGAGCTTTAATAATAATTCTCCATGATGTTCAAAGTGAACAATCAGAATTTTATTTAAATCTTCATCGACTTGTTTTAAATAGGCTCTTTCTTCTACGTGATGTGTTATTTCAAGATGATCAATCAGTTCATCTATTTTCATATCGTAAACATTCAGTTCGCCTTTTTCTTTTCGTTCTTCTTTCGCTTTTTCTATAAATACATCCATTCTTTCTAAGAAAGGTTTCGTCTCTTTCTTTTTATCTTCGAGGGCTTTGCCTAAAGTATCGGCGCCTCCGCAGCAGTAATCTATTCCTTCGTCATTAAAAAAGTCTACTAATATTGTATTTTCCGCTACTAAATCCTTTAATTGTCTATCTAGATTATTCATAATACCCTCCAAGAGTTTTAATGTTTTATTTGATGATCTTATTATAAGGGCAAATGTTACATAAAAATATGATCTAGATCAACTTTCGTAATTTCTCATAGAAAATTCATCGAGTATCCTTATTTTCTTTTTACCGTAGATATCAATCCAGCCTCTTTTCTGAAGCTCCGAAAGTTTTCGATTGACCGTTTCTTTCGTCAGGTAAATTGCATTACCGATTTCTTCCTGAGTCATTTTAATTTCCGGACTGCCCAGTCTCCTGTTTCTGTCCAATAAAAAGAGAATAATTCTTTGAAGAGCATCCTTTGTTCCTACGATTTTCAACGTATCTCGATAATCCGTCATCTTGTCATTTAAATATTCCATAATATCAAAGGCCATCTGAGGATTGTCTATGATTTCCTTTTTTAACGACTCTGCCTGAATGGTACATGTTTCAACCTCCTCTAAGGCAATCCCTGTTTCTGTATATTTTGACTGGCTAAAAAGCTGATCGCCTCCGCAGATATCTCCTGGTAGAAGAATGTCTAACAGATATTCGCTTCCATCTTCTCCGAAGCGTACAAGCTTTACTCTTCCTTTCCTTAAAATAAGCATTCTACCGACTGGATCTCCTTCATGAAATATGACCTCTTGAGACGAAAAATTTCTTTGTTCGATTAACCTGCTTATTTTATGAACTTCTTTCTCTTTTAAGTTCCTAAATATCGGTACGTTTTTTACACAAGTTTGATGTTCGCAACATTGACTGCTCATATTTTCACCTCTTCATTCTTATCTATTATATGCCCTTTTCTCTTAAGTTTAAGCAACATAATACTTATATAATATTTTTATATAAAGCTTTTCTAAAATAGAAATAGCATGTAATGGGTATCTATAAAGAAAGAATGTAATAAGGAGAATCAAATTATGATTAAAGTTGAGAAGGATTTCGAAAAACGTTTAATAGAATTTCGCCATCATCTGCATAAATTTCCAGAGCTCTCTTATCATGAGTTCAAAACAACAGAAGAGATCATTGGATGGTTCGAAAGATTAGGACTTCCACCTGTAAATTTAGATCTGGAGACAGGAGCTGTTTTCGATATTGTAGGGGAACATCCAGGTCCAGTAATCGCTCTTCGAGCTGATATCGACGCTCTTCCAATGCAGGAAGACAATGTCTCCCCTTACCGCTCCTCTGTTGACGGTGTTATGCATGCCTGCGGACACGATATGCATACCACAGCCCTTCTAGGCGCAGGAGCACTGCTTCTAAAAAACAGAGATCTTATTAAAGGTACTGTGCGTCTTCTTTTCCAGCCTGCGGAAGAAGTTGCTACTGGAGCGAAATATGTCTGTGAAAAAGGAGCCTTGGATGGTGTGGATGCGATCTTCGGTTTTCATAATATCCCAACACTTCCCTTGGGAACCATCGGTATTAAATCCGGAGGTCTTATGGCGGGAGTAGATCGTTTCGAAGTTATATTTCACGGCCGGGGAGGTCATGCAGGAGTACCCCATAAAACTATCGACCCGATTATTATCGCTGCAGAATATGTAACAAATATCCAGTCTATTATTGCAAGACGGATTAACCTTTTTGATAACGCAGCGATCAGTGTGACTCATATCGAAGGGGGCAGCACCTGGAATATTATTCCAGATCACGCGACCATCGAGGGAACCGTTCGTACGTTTCAGAAGGGCTCTCGAAAAATCATTCCTCTGATGATGAAAAAATACTCCTACGGGATTGCAGAAGCAAATGACGGCTATGCGGATTTCCACTGGGAAGGACTGCATCCTGTTGTAGATAACGATCCGTCGTTCCGAAAACCTCTAGAAGATCTCACCCTAGAGCTCGGATATAAACCGGTAGAAGCAAAACCAAGCTCTGGTGGAGAAGATTTCTCCTTCTATCAAGAACAGATCCCGGGATTCTTCGTTTTTGTAGGGGTAGAAGGCAGCGAACCTTGGCATTCCCCTATTTATAATATGAAAGACAGCGCTCTTAAAATTGCTGTGGAGTTTTTAGCGAATGTTCCCCTTGCTATCAGCAACCATGAAATGTTCCGAGATAAAATAAATATAGAATAATTGTTTTAAACTTTATGGGTATAATCAGTATTAAGCAATTAATTTTTATAAATAATATAATGAGGTGAACAGAATGAAAAGAATATTAATACCTGTCGATGGAAGCGAGAGAAGTCTCCATTCACTAGACTGGGCCATAACGATACTAGGTCCTCACGAAGCGAGTTTCTATGTCATTACTGTAATGGATAAACAAGACGAAGTCCGCTACGCTGAACAGCACGGAAAAAGAAAACCGATTCCGGAAGAAATTCTTGCTCCTGCAAAGCAGAAACTTCGAGAATACAATTATCATACAGAAGTCCGTTACGGCGCTCCCGCCAAAGAAATCTTAAAATACGCAGAAGAAGCTCAGATAGATCAGATTATCATGACAAAATCCACCAAAAAAGACTGGACCCGAATCATCGGCTCCGTAACTACTTATGTAGTTCAGCATGCAAAACATATTGTAACCATTGTACCGGAGTAAAAAGCCTAAAAAAGAAAGTGTGAAGTGTGAAAGAGTGAGAGAGGGGAGTTTGTGGTGGAAAATGAAGAATACATTCATTTTTCTACATAGGATATAAAGATTTTTTAATTAAAGACATTCTCCATAGAAAAAACCTTGTTTTCTACAAAACAAGGTTTTTTCTGTCTTTTTCGATAGCCTGGCCGCCTTTGGTGAGCCGCCTAAGTGCCGCAGGCATCTCGTCTATCTCTTCTTTAATAAGCTGTCCAGCCGCCATCGACTACTATTGTTGTTCCGTTTATAAAAGACGCTTCATCCGAAGCTAAGAAAACATACACTTCTGCCAGTTGATCCGGTGTTCCTACTTTTGGAAATATCTGAACGCCTGCCATAAGTTTGTTAAGCATTCTTTCATCCGGATCTTTTACTGAGCTGCCGATCTCTGTCGATACACTTCCCGGTGCTACGGCTATACAGCGGATTCCTTCATCTGCATAAGAATAACCGATGTTTTTTGTCATTCCCACAACAGCATGTTTCGAAGCAACGTAGGCAAGACCGCCCCTCATTCCATGAAGGCCTCCTACCGATGCAGTATTAAGTATTACACCAGCTTTTTTCTCTAGCATGGATGGAAGCACTTTTCTTGACATTCTCATAATTCCGCCGGCATTGATATCCATAACCTTATTCCAAATCTCGTCTGTAATCGTTTCAGCAGATTTGTACTCGTCTAAAACTCCCGCATTATTTACTAAAACATCAATTTTCCCCTGTTCTTCCAAGGCTTTTTCTACCGCATTGTCGATGTCTTCTTCTTTCACAACATCTCCTGCCACAGGAATAATTTCACCTGGAAGATCTTTAGAATCTTCTTTTAGACCTTCCAACTTTTCCATCCTGCGCGCCATCGCATAGACTACAGCTCCTTCTTTTGCAAAGGCTTTTCCAATAGCGTAACCGATTCCCGAACTTGCTCCGGTTAAAAGCACAACTTTGTTTTCCAGTTTCATAACGTCCTCCTTTGATATATATTTATAATATATATACCCTTTCTTTCGGAATTTAACTGGAAAACCCTTATCTACTCAATTTCATTAATGACAGTAAATTTCCCGAGATCTTCTATATATTCCAACACCTCTCCTGTCCCGATATCATAATACCAGCCGTGAATATCGATCTCGCCTCTTTCTTCTCTCTCTTTGATTTCAGGAAAGGTTCTTAGATTTTCAAGCTGGGCTAAAATATTTGCCTCTTCCATCATTACTTCTTGAATTAAAGGTTCTTTTTCTAAAGCCACAACTTTTTCTCTTACTTCATCTAATAACTCAAGCCATCTTTGTGTATGGGGAAGGTCCATTTTTTCTGCAGTCTGGTGAAGACTTGCAGAACAGCCGCCGCAGTTGGAATGTCCGCATATGATAATATGCTTTACTTTAAGAGCTTTTACTGCATATTCTATGGCTGATGTAGTAGCAACATACTCATCTGTTACTCGATAAGGAGGAACAATATTTGCTACATTTCGAACGACAAACAACTCCCCCGGGTTTGTTCCTGTGATTCTGCTTGGCAAAATTCTAGAATCAGAGCAGGTAATAAACAGGGTGTGGGGATGCTGCTCTCTTCTTAAACTTTCATAAAAATCTTCCTGTTCTTCTAAAACTTCCAAACGAAATTTTTTGATTCCGCTTAATAATCGATCCATTTCTCACTCCTCCTTAAATTCCTATAAAAGAAAAAGACGAGAAGGCTCCCGTCTTTCGATTCATTTTAATATTTTTATTATACCTTTAAAAAGTCCCGCTATCTAGTTTTATTTGTCCCTTCCATAAAATTGTTTTTAATAGCACCATCCCAATAACAGCTCCTGCTAGAGAACTGGATATAAAAGGAATGACAAAGCCGAATAATGCCGCTTCTTTATTCCCCATTATGAAAAGCGCGATTGGATAGGAACAAACTGCCCCGATAATCCCCGTGCCAAGGACTTCCCCTAGAAAAGCAGTGAGCAGTCTCCTATGATATTTATATAAATATCCGCTTAAAAACGCTCCAAAAATACTCCCTGGAAAAGCTAATAAACTTCCTGTTCCTATCAGTATCCGTATTAATGAAGTGCCAAAAGCTATCGCTAAAGCGTAAAAAGGTCCTAGTAAAACTCCTCCAACGATGTTGATCAAATGCTGTACTGGAAACACCTTCGCTACTCCAACCGGTATAGAAAAGGCTGAAAACACTACAGCTATGGCAATAAATATTCCCGACAAAGCGAGTTTTTTTGTATTTTGATTCATAATAATCTCCTTTTTTATTAAAAATGTTTATAAGTCTATTAAGTGGTGTATATATAATACAAGCGAGTTGCAAATTTTTGCAAGTAGTGCTAAGATGTATTTACTAATGTAATAATTCTAACTTTGGATTGATTGCATTTATCATGGTAATAAATAGTTAAACTTAACAGGAGGCGAATAAAAATGGTAAAAATCGGTAAAGTAGCTCCGGATTTCACATTACCTGCATATCATCAAGGTAAATTCAAGGATGTTACACTTTCTGAAAACAAAGGAAAATGGACCTTATTATTCTTCTATCCTGGCGATTTCACCTTTGTCTGAACTACTGAAGTCTCAGCAGTTGCTGATAGATATGATGAATTCCAGGAATTAGATACAGAAGTTATTTCTGTAAGTGTGGACAGTGTTTTCGTTCACAAAATGTGGAATGATAAAGAATTAGTAGAGCTTTTAGACAAAGACGTTCCTTATCCAATGGCATCCGATCAAAAAGGTGAAGTTTCTAAAGAATATTTAGTCTATGACGACGACAGCGGCACTTGTATCCGCGGAAGCTTTATTATCGACCCGGACGGAATTGTTCAAACTGCAGAAGTATTAACTCCTCCAGTAGGAAGAAGCATTGATGAACTTATTAGACAAATTAAAGCTGCTCAAGAAGTACGCAAGTCTAACGGTACTCAAGCTATGCCTGCAGGATGGGATACAGGCAAAAAAACATTAACTCCTAGCGAAGACCTAGTAGGAAATGTATGGAAAGAGATCAAAGAAAATAAATAAAACTCAAAAGCATCCCTCAGGGGTGCTTTTTTAATTTCAACCGAATCTCTTTTGAACAACCAACTCATTTTTACAAAAAAATAATTTCTAAAGCTTAAACTATAGAAAATTGTTTTAGCTGAAAAAGTCGTTCCCATCAGCGGACTATAGAAGTTCAAAAAACTTCATTTATACTCAGATCCTCAACTTTGGAGCCAAAGGCTCAAAAATTCTCAACCCCTATAACCTATTTTCTACTTTCTACTCCCTATTTTTTACCCCCTTTAATCTATCAGTTTACTATGTTATAATTCTTGTAGCAAAATGAAAGGAGCTAACAATGAAAGAAAAAGTCATACTCGGTATGTCCGGCGGTGTTGATTCATCTGTATCCGCTTATCTTCTTCAAAAAGATTACGATGTTTTAGGCGTTCATATGACTATGTGCAATGACGATCCTGAAAAAGAAGCAATAGCTGTTAAAGATGGAGCTGCCGTAGCCGAACAATTAGGTGTTCCTTATGAAACGATAGATGTTCAAAAGGACTTCCATAAAAATGTCATAGATTATTTTATCAGCGAATATAAAGCAGGCCGTACTCCAAACCCTTGCGTAGAATGCAACCGTTCAATGAAATGGAAAAAACTTTTCCGCTACGCCGATGAAAAAGGTGCAAAATACGTTGCCACCGGCCATTACGGAAATGTATTGAACCTTCCCAACGGCAGACTTACCATCGAATGTGCAGACCATCCGGAAAAAGATCAGTCTTATGTGCTTTATCAGTTGGAACAAGATGAAATCGAGCGGATTGTGCTTCCCCTAGGGGCTTATGAAAAACCCCGCATTCGTGAAATCGCTGAAGAAATCGGACTATCTGTTTCCAACAAGCCGGAAAGCCAAGACATCTGCTTTATTCCAGATGGAGATTATGGTGCTTTTATAAAAGAACGCACTGATATTCCTCCGAAAGGAAATTTTGTAGATACAAAGGGTAATATTCTCGGCGAACACAAAGGGATCATCCACTATACAATCGGTCAAAGAAAAGGACTGGGTCTTGCTTTAGGATATCCAGCCTATGTTCTTGAAATTCGTCCTCAAACCAACGAAGTCGTCATCGGCAAAGACGAAGAAGGCCTTCATAACGGAATTCTTGTGAAGGATCTTAATTTTCTTGCCATTGAAGACCTAACAGAAGAGATGAGAGTTCTTGTAAGAATCCGCTACAACCATAAAGGAACTTATGGAACCATAAAAAAAACAGGAACGGATGAAGTAACTGTCCTTCTAGAAGAACCCTTACGAGGCATCACCCCCGGCCAGTCTGCAGTATTTTATGTAGATAACTATCTCTTAGGCGGAGGAACCATTGTATCTAGTAAGGACTTTTAGAAGGAGCTAGACAGTTGGGATTAAGGTAAGAAGAGAATGGGCTTTTCCCATTCTCCACCATCCCAAACCACTAATCACCAATCACTAATCCCTAACCACTACTCCCTAACCCCTATCTTTTTTACCCGACTAGATAAGCATTTCATAAGTGAGATGAAGAACCTTTTTTTCCCCTTCTTCTACATAGGCTTCCCAGATCTTTGCCCGTGTTCCATCCCATAGTTCAATAACCTGGTTATTCACATCTTTTAGATATTTTTTTAATTCCGGGACTTCTTCGGCTTCCCATTCCTGTTCTACTGTCCACAAGACCTCGTAGACCTTCCCAGGATCTCAAGCTAAACAGGAGGTAAATCGTTTTTGATTAAAATCCTCTTCGATAAATTCCAAAAACTTTTCCATATTGATTCCTTTCCGTAAATATGAATATTCATTCTAAAATATCCATGTAATTCTTTTCGACGACCTCATATAAAAGATTCTACAATAAATTTCCCCATTTAGATAGGTCGAAAAAAGCTGCTGCAATTTTTCTATTCTTTCACTATCAAATTGACTTCGCTTGAATCACAAGGAAGAAAAGATGGTGGTCTTCCCCTTTTCCACCCTCTCTTACTCTCCTCTTTTTTTCAGGGTATCTATGCCATATGATTTAGAGGACCTCGTCCTTTTCCTAAATTTAAATCATCTGCTAATATTTTAGACAAATAATCTTTTGCCCTTTGAATACTTTCTTCTAAAGAATATGCAAGAGCCAAGTTGCTCGCTATAGCCGAAGATAAAGTACAGCCAGTTCCATGGGTGTTTTCATTCTCGATTCTTTGTCCCTTAAACCATTGGAGTTTCCCACCATAGGCTAAAAGATCATTTGCATCATTTGTTCCATGTCCCCCTTTTACCAAAACTGCTGTATTCAGGTCCCGGCTTAGTGTTAAGCCTGCTTTTTCCATATCTTCTTTACCCTGTATGGAAATGTCGGATAAAGCCTCTGCTTCTGGAATATTTGGAGTAACCAATGACGCGATTTTACAAAGTTCTTTCAAATTTTCCAGTCCCTCTTCTTCCAGCAAAACTCCGCCGCTTGTAGCAACCATCACAGGATCTACTACGATATTCTCTGCTTTCCATTCTTTTAAAGACTGGATAATCGTCTGGATAAGCTCCGCTCCTGAAACCATACCAATCTTAACACTATCGGGAAAAATATCTGAAAACACCGAGTCCAGCTGCTGCTTTAAAAATTCCGGTGTACTATTGAATATCCCCTGTACACCAACTGTGTTTTGCGCCGTTAATGCTGTAATAGCGCTCATCCCGAACACGCCGTGTACGGTCATCGTTTTTAGATCTGCTTGAATACCTGCTCCTCCGCTGGAGTCGCTTCCTGCTATTGTCAAAACTTTTTTCATAAAACTCTCCTTTGCTCCTCTATCACGATTTTCTTCTTAAATAAATCTTTTTCTGCAGATGAATTGTCAATTCAAATGCAACACCTAATGTGAGCTACTAAAAAGGACTTCCTTAGGTGTTTTGAATTCTATGCATTTTCTTGGTCTGCCATTTAGTTTAAGTAAAT